>CAKQHU010000133.1 GCA_934234275.1 uncultured Phascolarctobacterium sp. | reverse complement strand
AGCTTAAAGGAAACGTTTTCTAAAATCTGGCGGCCGCCAAAGGAGTGGGAAACATTGGTGACGTTTAAGTAGCTCATAAAAACCTCGCTTTATTAGTTTAGTTTTGGTATAATGATAATGGTCTGACGAACGTCGGCTGCCCCTCAAGGGAGGTGGGAGCTATGCGAGTGTACGAAGCCTTAAGTCTTATGATTGCTTTCGGCATTCTTGTTGCGACCATTATCTTGGCGTGTAAGTAACATTACATAAAAAGAAAAAGACCGACTAAAGCAAGCCAGCCTTTTCTTAACTTAAAGAATTAATTGGGAAGAGCTGACGGGCTCAATCGTCAGACCAACCTACATATATTATAACAATCAACAATGCTTTCGTCAACGATAGAGGAGGAAAATAATTATGCTGCAAGGAAATAAAAATGATATTGAAAAGCTTCTGCCGTATGTAAGCGAGCGTTTGCAAAAAGCTTTGGCTTACGTTGCTGCGACTGATTTCAGCAAGGTAGAAAACGGAGAATATGAAATTGACGGACGTAATGTTTTTGCCCGCGTCAATACATATGATACCGAGCCCAAGGCTGACCGTCGTCCGGAAAAGCATAACGATTATATTGATGTACAGTTTGTAGCTCGCGGTGAAGAAGCAATTTGGTATACACCGCTGACTGCTGATTGTGTAGAAACAGAAAATAAAGCAGAAAAAGAGGACGTAATTTTTTACGCTGACCTGCAGGAGAAGAACTGCGCAGTATTAAATTCCGGTGATTTTGCAATTTTTTTCCCGTGGGAATTGCACAGACCTAATTGTTCTGTAGAAAAAACCGCAAGTAACGTACAAAAAATCGTAGTTAAGGTAAAAGCCTAAAACACGCATGATTGAGCGGTTTTTGCTGCTTGAATAAAGCGGCGCAACGACATTGAAAAACTTTTTCTGAAAAAATCATAAAAAAGTTCAAAAAAAGTGTTGACAAATGCGTGTGGACTTAGTATAATAACACTCGTGATGTTGAGCAACACAAAACATCGCAAAATATTCCCCGATAGTTCAGCCGGTAGAACACCTGACTGTTAATCAGGGCGTCGTAGGTTCGAGTCCTACTCGGGGAGCCACCTGGCCGGTTGGTCAAGCGGTTAAGACACCGCCCTTTCACGGCGGTATCGGGGGTTCGATTCCCCCACCGGTCACCATTTTCGGGCGCTTAGCTCAGCTGGGAGAGCGTCTGCCTTACAAGCAGAATGTCAGCGGTTCGATCCCGTTAGCGCCCACCACGTAAATTCAGCACTTCATGCAAATGGAGTGCTTTTTTTCGTTATGTGGCTAACTTGTTGTCTGCCAATTAGCAGACATTAGCTGCGTATATTTTTATTATAATCAATAACAGGATGCGAAGCTGAGGCATATGCTTGCGCATCCTGTTTTACTTTGGGAGAGTTTGCAAAGCTTGCCGGAGGGCTTGAGCTTAGCAATCGATTTAAACGAATCCGAGATGTTGCGCTTCGATTGGTATTTTTTTCTGCGCTGGTTCCGGAAAAATTTTTCCTAGACAGTGAATTTTGCTGTTTTGACCATAAATTTTCCCGTCTCACTATAAATTTTCCTAAAAATATTATATAATAAGAAGAATGCTGCTAAAAGGCATTTTTATCGCGCTGTATTGCAAAATATTTGCAAATTGTAGGCGTATATTTGCGTTAAGCGCTTGCATAGTGCGAGAAATAATTTTATAATAGGGTATGGAATTCATACTAGAAATGTGGGAATTAAAATTTTGAGAAGCAGTTCTTCCGGATTGCTTCGATTGGAGGATAAATATGGCAGAGAATTTATTAGAGGTAAGAAATCTCGTAGTCAATGTAGAGGACAAAGAGATTCTGCACAATATTAATCTTGATATTAAGCCGGGTGAAACTCATGTGCTTATGGGACCTAACGGTGCAGGCAAATCCACATTGGGTTATGCGCTGATGGGTAATCCCAAATATACCGTAAAGGGCGGCAGCATTAATTTTGCCGGCGAAGACATTACCAAACTTGCCGTAGATAAACGCGCTAAGGCAGGTCTGTTCCTTTCCTTCCAGAATCCGCTGGAGGTTCCCGGCATCAGCCTGAGCAGCTTTTTGAAAACTGCTTTGGAGCAGCAGCGCGGTGTACGCATCAAGGCTTGGGATTTCCGTAAGGAACTGCGTCAGGCTATGGCTTTGCTGCAGATGGACAGCAAATATGCCGAGCGCGATCTGAACACCGGCTTTAGCGGCGGCGAAAAGAAGAAAGCAGAAATCCTGCAGCTTTTGATGCTGAACCCTAAGCTGGCAATTTTGGACGAAACAGACAGCGGTCTGGACGTTGACGCAGTGAAGATTGTTTCTCAGGGCATTAAAACCTTCCAGGAGCATCGTCAGGGAGCATTGCTGATTATCACTCATAATACTAAAATCCTGGATGCACTGCATGTTGACCACACTCATATTCTGGCTCAGGGACAGATTATCAAAAATGCCGGTCCGGAGCTGGTTGACGAAGTCAGCAAAAATGGCTTTGAAAAGTTTTTGCAGAATAAGGAATAACTGGTGGGAAAAATATGGAAGAAAAAACCTATGTTGATGATATAGACAGAAGCCTTTACGACTTCCGTAACGAGGATAAGGACGCTTATCGCATTCAGGAAGGCCTGACACGCGAGATTGTTGAAAAAATTTCCCGTGAAAAGCACGATCCGGATTGGATGCTGGAATTCCGTCTGAAATCCCTGGATATTTATAATAAGCTGCAGGTGCCGAACTGGGGACCTTCTATTGACGGTCTGAATATGGATAACATTGTTACCTATGTACGTCCGAATACGAACATGCAGGGTAAATGGGAGGATGTTCCCGAAGATATCAAGGATACCTTTGATCGTTTGGGTATTCCTCAGGCAGAGCAGAGCAGTCTGGCAGGTGTAGGCGCACAGTATGATTCCGAGGTAGTATATCATAATGTGCGTAAAGAGGTAGAAGAACAGGGCGTTATTTATACTGATATGGAAAGCGCTTTGAACGGACCTTATGCGGAAATGGTGCATGAGCATTTTATGAAGCTGGTGCCTCCTACCGACCATAAATTTGCCGCACTGCATGGCGCAGTGTGGTCCGGCGGTTCCTTTGTTTATGTGCCGAAGGGAGTAAGCGTGGCTATTCCGCTGCAATCCTACTTCCGCTTAAACGCAAAGGGTGCAGGCCAGTTTGAGCATACGCTGATTATTGTTGACGAGGGCGCGGACCTGCACTTTATCGAAGGCTGCAGCGCACCGAAATATAATGTTGCCAACCTGCATGCAGGCTGCGTTGAGCTGTTTATCGGCAAAAATGCTAAGCTGCGTTATTCTACGATTGAAAACTGGTCGAAGAATATGTACAACCTTAATACCAAGCGTGCTTTGGTTGAAGAGGGCGGTACTATTGAATGGGTTTCCGGCTCATTCGGTTCGCATGTTTCCTATCTCTATCCGATGAGTATTTTGAACGGCACCTGCGCGCACAGTGAATTTACCGGCGTAACCTTTGCCGGTCACAGCCAGAACCTGGATACAGGCTGCAAGGTTGTGCACAATGCACCGAAAACTACCAGCATTGTCAATACACGCTCTATTTCCAAGAGCGGCGGTATCAGCACCTTCCGCAGCAGCGTAGTTGTTACCAATAAGGCTAAGCAGGCCAAATCTTCTGTTTCCTGCCAAAGCCTGATGCTGGATAATATTTCCCGTTCTGATACTATTCCCGCTATTGATGTGCGTACTGCTGACGCAGATATCGGACATGAGGCAAAAATCGGCCGTATCAGCGACGATGCGGTGTTCTACCTGATGAGCCGCGGTATCAGCGAGGAAGAAGCAAGAGCGATGATTGTCAGCGGCTTTGCGGATAA
>CAKQHU010000132.1 GCA_934234275.1 uncultured Phascolarctobacterium sp. | reverse complement strand
CGCCCCATAACAGATAGGCACCAAGACCATAAAAAATACCAAGTCTATAGTTATTATCCATAAGAAAATACCCCTCTGTAAAAAATTATTATATGATTTACCTAAGATAAACGAAAAGTTCCGAAGACCATTTTTTCAGCATATGTTATTTTATTTTTGTAATTTTTTCGGTATCGGAATCCAAATAGCTGTAATCGCCGCTACAATCGGCAGCCATACCAAAAGCTGCATAACCATCGGCAGTCCGAACTTATCGGCCAGCACGCCGAGAATCGTCACGCCAAAACCGCCTAAGCCAACGCTGAAGCCGATTGTCAGACCGGATGCCATGCCCACATTATTCGGCATCATACATTGGGCAATAATAATGGTCGTCGCAAAGGAACCTATAATGCAGAAGCCTGCGATAACGACCGAAGCCATAGCAAAAAGCTTAGTCGTAGCAATCGTAATACAGTAAATTGCCGGAATGCTCAGCGTAATAGAGCCCAAGAGAATTTTGCGTGCTCCCAATCTGTCGCTCAAAATCGAGCCTACATAGGTACCAGCCACGCCACCTAAAAGGAAACCGGACACCAGACTGCTGGAGAAAACTGCCTCAAAGCCGCGGAACTTCATAAAATATAAAGGCAGATATGTTGAAATACCGCTGTGAATAGAAGAACGCATAAAGATATAGAACAAAATCAAAAAAAGCGCAAAATATGACATTTTTTCGCTCGTGCCGTCAGCAGCCTTCTTGGCCTGTTGCACCTCATGCTCTTTGTTGACACGGATATAATCCGGCATGGCCTTTGCCATCAGTAAAAAGACGAGCAAGCCGGGGACAGCAAAATACATGGTGTTATGAATGCCGCCGGCTAGTCCTAAAAGGAAGGTCATGAAGATAGAACCCACCGCCATACCGGCGTTACCGCCGATAGAAAATAAGCCCATATTCTTCGTGCGATTTGTATCATCACTCAAAAAATTTACTGTTTTTGAAGCCTGCGGGTGATAGGTAGCACTCGCCAGGCTGATAAAAATAACCGTGCATAAAAGCAGCGTGTAGCTGGAAACCCAGCCTACAAAGGCAAAGCCTGCGCCAGCCAGCGCCGCGCAAAGCGGCAGAAAGCGTGGCAGCGAGCGCCTGTCGGTAAGATAGCCGAAGGCCGGCTGAATAACAGATGACATAATATTTTGCAGCAGCACAATCGCTGCCAATTGTGAATAGCTCAAGGAAAACAGCTCCTTCAGCTGCGGTAAAACGATAGGCAGAGCACCGGCCTGCATATCGGTAACAAGATGTCCCAATGCCAATGCGACAACAGGATAATACATTTTATTCATATAAAAACTCCTTTATAACGCTGTGCCCTTTGTCGGTACAGTTAATTTACTCATATCTACCTTTTCTATCTCTAACAAACGCACCTTGCGCCACATACCGCCGCCATAGCCGGTAAGGCTGCCATTAGCACCTATTACGCGATGGCAGGGAATAATAATACAGAGCGGATTACGACCTACAGCACCGCCCACAGCCTGCGCTGACATCCGTGCAAGGCCCAGTTGCTCTGCTATTTCGCGTGCAATATCGCCATAAGTTACTAGATGACCATAAGGAATATTTTGCAATATCTTCCAGACACGTTTCTGAAAATCACTGCCGGTAAATTGCAATGGTACATTTACCTTCGGCTCGCAGCCTGAGAAATATTCTGCCAACCACTTTTCGGCAAGCGCAAAAACGGGCAGCTCCGCATTTTGTGCATCTTGAATATCTTTGTCACCATAATGCTTATCATCCGCAAACCAAAGACCGGTTAAACTTTCACCATCGCTGCGCAAAGTTATCTCACCTAAAGGCGAAGAAATCTTTTTATAGTACAACATATTTGACCTCATTTATTTTGTGTGGTAACGCTAAGGGAAATCGAACCCTTGTAATTTAACGTTTTTTTGCAGGCGCATAATCCCTCATGCCCTCTATTGCACCGCCGGCAATCGCCCAAAGGTAAATTGCTGCTGTACTGCCGTAGGGACTGTAACGCTTTTGATATTTATTAAACAGCTCGCGCGTGATTTTGCGGTGATGATAAAGCATCCGCAGACCGCGCTGAATCGCCAGGTCATCATAGCTCAAAATATCCGGTCGCTGCAGGCAGAAAAGTAAAATCATTTCTGCCGTCCATTTCCCGATACCCTTTAGGCTACTCAAAGCAACAATCGCCTCTGCATCACTCATATGCTCCACTGCCTGCAAATCAAACTCGCCATTGATTATTTTGCGCGCAAAATCCTTGATGTATTCCGCCTTACGCAGGCTCATGCCTAAGGCCTGCAGCTCATCAGCCGAAGCAGCATATATCACCATAGGTGTAACTGTTATCAGCTTTGCTTCCAACCGCGCCCAAACAGTTGCCTGCGCCTTAGATGATATCTGCTGACCGACAATATGACGTACAACAGCAGCAAAAAGATTAGCGTCCAGCTTGCGCTCAATATGACCGATTTGCTCTATCGCCCACGCAAGCCTTTTATCCTTGCGCTTAAGGTAATTTATTTCCGTTTCGCCGTATTGAAAGTACATCGTATCACCTGCCCATATGCATTGCTTTTAATATTATAGCGCCTTGCAGGAAAAAATAATAGCATTTAACCATGCAAAATTGTACTCATATATGCAAAATCCGGATAGCCATGACAGCTATCCGGTAAATTATAATTTTTTGATGATTGCCTGCAAAACTTCCACAGTCTTTTCTAATGGTAAGGCCATATTTTCATCCATCACCATTTCCGGCAGCAACGGTACATGCACAAAGCCTACTTTAGTATCCGTACCATTGAAGGCATGCAGAGCAAGATAAAAAATATCGTTGCAGACAAAACCACCCGAGCTCAGCGCCAGATCAACAGGATAATGCTTGGCGCGTAAAGAACGCACCATATTATGCACAGGAATGGTAGCAAAATAGGCATCAGGAGCGCCCTCTCTGATTGGCACGCCCCAAGGACGATGACCAAGGTTGTCCTCCAAAAAAGCATCACGGATATTTAAAGCCGCCAGATTTAATTGTAATCTGGTGCTGCCGCTGTTCATACCGCATAATAAAATAACGTCAGGCTTTACTCTGCCGGCTTCCTCCAGCAAAATTTTTGCTTCTAAATCAAAAATATTCGGCAACATCAGCTTATGCAACTGATAATCGCCAACGATATCCGGCAACGCCTTTACTGCCTTCCAGGAAGGATTAACGATATAGTGAGCGAAGGGGTCAAAGCCGGTGATAAGTAAAGATTTCATCTGTATGCTCCTAAAAATAAGATAGGTATATTATAGAACAAGTGGCAAGGTGCTGCAAGCAGAACATATAATGTCGCTTTACTGCCACCTTTCGTTTTGCAATATTTGTTCTTTGAACTCTAGTAAATTGAGCGAGAGGTATATCGTGCAAGGAATAGCAATTTTAGCAAATGAGTGTAAGGAATCATCGAAGTGTTGCATTGTCTGAGCGCTAAGCTATCTACTATAGTAAAATCTCTTTGCATAGCGCGAGTTTTGCGACACTTCGTCTTGATTCCACACGAAATTTGCGTTAAGAAATTGCTGCTGACTGGAACGATATTCCTCTCGCGAATATAGGAAGTACGGTAGTAAGCCTGACACATGCTTGTGCGTCGTTTCACTCCTTCAAGCATGGCTATCTATCCCTCCCAAAATACTCCCTGCAGCAATACTTCAATAAGAAACTCCCGCTGCCGGCTTGATTGCATAATTGTAGAATCTATCCCTCCAAAAAGCATGTAAACATGCTTTTCGACACGCCTCGCCACAAACGCATTTGCTCGTCGCGTTGCTCCTTCAAATGCGGTGGCTGGGCAGCCAGGCCCGCTGCTGGTCATAAGATGGCTGCAGGCAGAAAAAAAGAACTCACACATTGTGTGAGTTCTTTTTTTCTAACCGGCAGCTATCTATCCTCCCAGGCCG
>CAKQHU010000131.1 GCA_934234275.1 uncultured Phascolarctobacterium sp. | reverse complement strand
GTTAACACCAAGGACGCTACCTACACCGATCCCGATCAGGCTGTAGAATTCGTTGAACGCACCGGCTGCGACAGCTTAGCTATCGCTATCGGCACCAGTCATGGCGCTTACAAATTCAAAGGCAAACCGGAACTGGACTTCGCTCGTCTGGAAAAAATCACCAATATGCTGCCCGGTTATCCGCTGGTTCTGCATGGTGCTTCCACCGTTATCCCGTCCTTTGTTGAAGAATGCAACAAGTACGGCGGCAAGCTGGACGGCGCTCAGGGCGTACCTGAAGACATGCTGCTGCAAGCAGGCAAATTCGGTGTTTGCAAAATTAACATCGATACCGACCTGCGCCTGGCAATGACCGCTTCCATCCGTAAGCATCTTGTAGAAAACCCCGGCGACTTCGATCCTCGCCAATACCTGAAACCCGCACGTCAGGCTATCCAAGACATGGTAGCTCACAAAATGCGTGACGTACTCAACAGCAGCAACAGACTGTAATCTATAACAATTTAAAAACTAAAATGCACCATTCCCTACTGTCAAGGAATGGTGCATTTTTTATTTGCGCAGAATGTATATCAATTATTTTTCTTGCAGCTTACAAATCCTTCAGGATATCATCCATGTACTTATGCAGCTTTTCCAGCTTCTTGCGTACCATAACCGCTTTATCCGGATTGCGCGCCACAATCTGCTCGATTTTGCTGCGCTGCAGCAGATAATCGTGTTCCATACCACGCATGTAAGCACGCAGGTCGATAGCAGCAGGCTCAACCTGAACCATTTCGGATTCATGCATCTGCCACTCGGTACCATGGATTTCGGCGCAGTCACCGAAATGCGGGATGTAGGTTGCCGTGCCCAGGTTGCGTCCTAAAGAATCTGCCAGCTCCATGGCTGCATCAAGCTCGCCATGCGTAACGAAAAAGGCTTTAGGCACCTCCTTCATGCTGCTGTACCAGGCTAACAGCTGCTGCTTGTCCGCATGGGCGGAAAAGCCCTTCATATTGTAAATTTTGGCGTTGACTCGGATGTCCTCGCCCATAATCTTAATGCGTTTAATACCTTCTATCAGCCTGCGTCCGATAGTGCCCTCCGCCTGATAGCCGGCAAAAACTATGCTGCTGTCCTCACGCCACAGATTATGCTTAAGGTGATGCAGAATACGTCCGGCATCTGCCATGCCACTGGCCGAAATAACAATCTTGCTGCCCGGAATTTCGTTAATCGCCATGGATTCCTGCACCGTTGCGGTAAAGCGCAAATTATGCATAGACACCAGCCTGCGCCCCTGCATTGCATAAAGCGCCCGCGCTTCCTCATCATATTCCTCGGGATTCGTCATAGTAATCTGGGTAGCTCTGTTGGCCATAGGACTATCTACGTAAATAGGAATCTCAGGAATTTTGCCTTCTGCCTGCAGCTTTTGGAAATAATACAGCAGTACCTGCGTACGCCCGACAGCAAACGCAGGAATAATAACGTTACCGCCACGCTCGACAGTATCGTTGATAATATTCGCCAGCTCGCCCTCCTTATCATAAGCTTCGTGAATGCGGTTGCCGTAGGTAGATTCCGTAATAATAAAATCCGCACCGCCTGCTGCCGCCGGGTCCTCAATGATCGGCTGATTCGGCTGACCGATATCGCCGGTAAAAATCAAGCGTGTCTTTTTATCGCCTTCGTTAACAGACATCTCTACAAAAGCAGAGCCCAGAATGTGTCCTGCAACGCGGAAGGTGACGGTAACACCGGGAACAACATTAAACGCTTCGCCGAAGCTGCGCAGCTTGAACAAATGCAAGGCGCGGGCAGCATCATCAACCGTAAACAGCGGCTCGACAATTTTTTTGCCGGCACGCATGCCCTTGCGGTTGGCGTATTCCGCCTCACCCTCCTGAATGTGCGCACTGTCCGGCAGCAGAATCGAGCACAGCTCCTCCGTCGATTTAGTGCAATAGATGGGGCCGCGGAAGCCTTCCTTGACCAGCTTCGGCAACAGACCGCTGTGGTCAACATGGGCGTGCGTCAATACAACAGCCTCAATCTCTCCCGGATGAAACAAAAAATCCTTTTCATTCAGCGCCTTAATCAGCTTGGAGCCCTGAAACATGCCGCAGTCTACCAAAAACTTATGTGCGCCTACCTCCAGCAGATAACAGGAACCTGTAACGGTGCGCGTTGCACCTAAAAAAGTTATTTTCATCGCAAAGCCTCCATTCTGCAAGTAGTATTTTCAGTTATATTTTATAATTCTACAAAACGAAGGGAAAATCCTTTTTATGGGGGAAATTAGTGGAATGAAGAAAAAAGCAGACTCTAAGTTTTCGCTCAAAATCTGCTTAGTCTGTTGTTTAGTTATTCGGCTTCAAATCTTGGCATATTAAAGACCTCTATTAAGGTCATTCATAAAGCCACACTTGCAATCAGCCCCATAGCAACTTCCTTCTTCCCATACATGAACAAGTTCATAGCAAATAGGGCAACGGGTATTAGTTTCTTTTTTAACAAATGCATCATAGTATGCCTTTTCCAACAATTCAAAACGCAACTTTTCCTCTTTGGTTTCAAAATCCATACATAACCCTCCTTTTAGCCAGTTGCCTGATTAAAGATACCCACATTTACCTTTAAAGTCCTCTAACGGTATTATCCATAAATCCGCACTTACATTTAGTCCCGTAGCAGCTTCCTTCTTCCCAAACTTGTACCAATTCATTGCAAACGGGGCAACGGGTATTAGTTTCATTGTTGATGAAAAAGTCATCATATGCCTTGTCTAATAAATCAGAATACAACTTTTCCTCTTTGGTTTCAAAATCCATACAAAACCCTCCTTACAACCAACTGCCTGATAATCTCTAAAGCAAAGATACTTTTTATCTATTCCGATAGCCTTCGCTTCTTTAATTATAATTTTTCCCGCTTCCGTCAATTTTATAGACTTAGACCTTTGCCCGCTCTCCATAACAGACTTATAGTTATATCACTTTTCAGTTATATTTTATAATTCTACAAAACGAAGGTAAAATCCTTTTTATCGGGAAAATTAGTGGGATGAAGAAAAAAGCAGACTCTGAGTTTTCGCTCAAAATCTGCTTCAGTACCAATCATTCAATTTTAGGTAATTCAATTATTCGCCATTCATCATTTTGATAGCTAACTTTTCTAATTCCTCTAAGCACTCTTCAAGTGTTGGCGGATCCGGACATCCTTTTACTTTTACATCTTCCATATAATGTGCCCCCTCTCATTAACGCAAGCAACACCTTCAATGTAGTTGCTTTATGCCAGATGTCTATCAATATACAACCAATAATTATTTGGAATTCCCAATGCTTTAGGATTCATAAACTCCACATCTGCAGGCCTTCCATCTTTAAGGCATTTAAACATTTTGTCAAAACTCTGCATACTATGACATTATAAGCATTTTTTGCCATCTAAAGCCTCCGGGTAATATCTTTCCAAAAACGCCTGGCAAGCTTCTGCCTCAGTGTCGAATTGCGTTATATCATGATATACGCATCTATCTTCTGTTCCTATTTCCCACTTATCAGCTTGTTTTCTGATGAAGATCACTGTTTCCGACAAAAAATTTTCATCTGGGTAAATACTATAGTAATCCTTATCAATTCCAGATTTTTCCATTATTGTTCTCAAATTCTGAAGGTTATATTTCAATCCAAGCCCCTCCTTTATCAACTAATCTATAGGTTTATAAAATTGATACCAAAATCATCCACCAGCTAGTATACGGAACTTCTGCCTTCTTAGCTTAGAATAATTTTTACCATCAGAGTTTTCCCTTTTCTCTATAACAGACTTATAGTTATATCACTGTTTGGTATACTTTATAATTCTACAAAACAAAGGTAAAATCCTTTTTATGGGGGAAATTAGTGGGATGAGAAGGAAAAAGCAGACTCTGAGTTTTCGCTCAAAATCTGCTTGTCTGTTGTTTAGTTATTCGGCTTCAAATCTTGGCATATTAAAGACCTCTATTAAGGTCATTCATAAAGCCACACTT
>CAKQHU010000130.1 GCA_934234275.1 uncultured Phascolarctobacterium sp. | reverse complement strand
ATAGCACACTGCCAGTTTTTTTGCAAGTTGTGCATATTTAACTTGCGTATTTTCGCTGTTCATGTTAAAGTAAGCATATAAACAAAATAACGTAACCGCTAGGGGCGCAATTTGCTGAGAGGACTGATATCCGACCCTTTGAACCTGAATCTGGTTAAAACCAGCGTAGGAAAGCGAGCAGATTTCTGCAAAAAGATAATTCAACCGCTTTCCGACAGGAAGGCGGTCTTTTAATTATAAGGAGGAAAAAATATGGCAACACAAATGCAATTGGCACGCCAGGGCGTGATTACCGAGGCAATGAAAATTGTCGCAGAGCAGGAGCATGTAACCGCGGAGTTTATTCGCGAAGGCGTAGCAAACGGTACTATTGCTATTCCCTGTAACATCAATCATAAAAATATTATTCCGCGCGGTGTAGGCACCGGCCTTACCGTAAAGGTTAACGCTAACATCGGTACTTCCAGCAGCTATCCTGATCCGGAACCGGAGCTGGCAAAACTGCAGGCTGCTATTGACGCAGGTGCGGATTCTGTTATGGACCTTTCCACCGGCAACAATATCAGCGCTTCCCGCCAGGCAATTATTGCGGCTTCCACTGTAATGGTTGGCACTGTGCCGATGTATCAGGTAACTGTAGAAACCATTAAGAAGCGTGGCGCAGTGGTTGAGATGACTAAGGAAGATATTTTCGACGTTATCCGCCAGCAGGCTGCAGATGGCGCCGACTTCATGACCATTCATTGCGGCATTAACAAAAATGTGCTGAAAGCACTCATTGACGAAGGCCGTGAGATGGACGTTGTCAGCCGCGGCGGCAGCTTTATCACCGGCTGGATGCTGCATAATGAAGCAGAAAACCCGCTGTACGAATACTATGATGAAATTCTTGATATCTGTGCCGAATATGACGTAACCATCAGCCTTGGCGATGGTCTGCGTCCCGGCTGCATTGCTGATGCTACCGACAGAGCGCAGATTCAGGAGCTGCTGAACCTGGGCGAATTGACACAGCGCGCTTGGGATAAGGGTGTACAGGTTATGGTAGAAGGCCCCGGACACGTGCCCTACAACCAGATTGCTGCGAACATGCAGCTGCAAAAACGCCTGTGCCACGGCGCACCGTTCTATGTGCTCGGACCTCTTGTAACAGATGTTGCTCCCGGCTATGACCATATTACCAGCGCTATCGGCGGTACTCTTGCTGCTGTCAGCGGTGCTAACTTCCTGTGCTACGTAACTCCGGCAGAGCATTTGGGCCTGCCTGACTTAAATGATGTACGCGAGGGCGTAATCGCTACCCGTATCGCTGCGCATGCCGCTGATTTGGCTAACGGCAACAAGCAGGCATGGGAGTGGGACCTGAAGATGGCCAAAGCACGTAAGGTTCTGGATTGGCCTGCTCAGCTTGATCTGGCTATCGACCCGGTAAAGGCTAAGGAATATCGCTGCCGCAAGAACAAATCCGATGATGAGGCTTGCTCCATGTGCGGTGATTACTGTGCGGTTAAAATTGTCGGTCAGTACCTAGAAGAGCATATGAGAAAGCATTAAGTCATTACTTGAAAAAATAGTATGAATGTGATATATTAAATATAGAAAAAGACAACCGCCCACAAGGTGGGTTGCCAGTTGAATTGACTTGAAAAGCCGCCTCGGAATCTGGTAAATTACAGGGGCGGTTTTTCTATGAGCAAATTACTTTTTGTTCTGAAAAATGAACGTCAGTAATGTCAGTATAAACATACCGAAAATCATAAGATCCTGGAATGTAAAATATACCATAGACATCACCTCCATTCTTAATTGAATGAAGGCAATACCACCCTGTAAAACGGTTGTCGTAAAGATTTTAACACATAAACATATTTTTATCAAGAATGCTTGATGCTTATCATTCTGAACTATGCTATAATATAGATAATTATAATATTTCTAGAGGTAACTGATGGACAAGAATATTTTAGAATATGTCGGCAAAAGCTTATATCAGACACATATTTTGAAGGAAATGAAGCGCTATGTCGTTTTCCGTGCGCGTTGTGCTATGCATAGCAGCTCGGTTGACAGTTTGTTGAATTTTTTTGATGCTAACAGCAATCGTCAGGCTTGGCTGCAGGGAGCACCTGCGCTTTTGGAACAGACTACCAGAGCGTTTTTTTATAAAGGCTCAACTTGGGATGAACGTGTAGAGTTGGTGCAAAATCATCTGCTGATTATGGAAGAACTGTTTAAGTCGGAGCTGATGGATAAATTATACAGCAAGGGAGAAATGGTGCAACTGTGGGAGGATTCCTACGATGACAGACCGCTGACGCTGCAGCTGTGGTTTCATGCCGGCCAACGCAAGGAAGGCTGCATGTCTCTGGCTTTATTCTATGAAGGCGAGCCTTTATACCAGATCATGTTCTGGCTGGCAAAAAATAAAACAGACGGCAAGAATGTTATTTATATCGGTGCGCTGCAGGGACCGCAGAACGGTAATGAGCTGATTAAGGGTATGACGAAGGCTTTCTTCGGCTATCGTACCAAAAATCTGATGTTCTATGGTCTGCGCTGCTTTGCCAAGGCTATAGGCGTTGAAAATATTTTCGCTGTTACTAATGACGGTTATTACGCTATGAACCATGTACGTGTAGACCGTAAGCTGAAGACTGATTTCGGTGCTTTTTGGCAGGAATGCGAGGGTGTTATCTGTTCAGATCGCCGCTTCTACATTATGCCGACAGCGGAACACCGCAAATCTATGGAGGAGCTGAAGCCGTCCAAAAGAGCACAGCATCGTCGTCGCTTTGCCAAAATGGATGAAATGAAGGCCGCTGTTAAGGATGCAGTTGACAGCTATAAAAAATAAAAAAATTACTTGTTTGGTTTGGAATATAGGCACAAAAGCTGTTTGTAATATTATTTATAGTAACAAACTGTACAAATTTTACATTGGATAAAGCAGAGGTTCAGAAGAGAATCTCTGTTTTTTTTAGGTAAAACATGCTATAATGAAAATATATAGCTTTGATTGGAGGTAAGAAAATTGAAAAAACAGCTTGCAACTTTATTGTTGACCTTTATCTTTTGCTTTACTACAGTAATTCCCGGCTTTGCTGCTGATTCTGCTGTTCCTATGGCAGACAAAATCGGTGCTATGGAAAAAATGCTCTATGGTACGGAGCAGAGCGGTTCTTTGCTGCAGCGTATGGATAGTCTGGAAGATGATGTTTACGGAACTATTACCAGCGATGCTATTATAAACCGCGTTGACAATATGTACGATTATCTTGAGGGTACTCCTGATAACGGTGAAGCTTCCTTTGCTACTAAGCTGAACGTGGTAGAATGGAAAATGAACGAAAGCATGTCCGGCGGCGCTGCCAAAAACCGTATTGAAGCTACGGAAAAGCTGCTTTATGGCCAGAATCAGACCGGTTCTTTGAGCGGTCGTCTGGAAAGTCTGCTGAAGCTTGCTTCTTATACTGACGGAAATGTGCCTGTACAGCAGGTTGTGCTTCCGAAGGATTCTGTTTTTAAAATTGCTTTTACCTCTGAATTGAGCACTAAAATGAGCCGTAAGGGTGATGTAGTTCATTTTAAGGCAGCGGATAACCTTTATGTAAACGACGTACTGGTACTGCCGAAGGGTGCAACCGGTATCGGTGAGGTTAAGAAGGTTGTTCAGCCCGGTATCTTCGGCAAGGATGGTCGCATTGATATTGACTTTACCTGCATCTATGGTGTGGACGGAACCAAGATTCCCGTTACTGTAGGCGAGCTTGCTAAACAAAAGGCTGAAAGCATTGCCGGTGCAGCCGGAGCTGCTATTGGCGGGATGATTATTCTTGGTCCTGTGGGCTTGGTTGGCGGTGCTTTTGTCAAGGGCAACAGCGTAACTATTCCGGTTGGCTGTGAAACCTTTGTCCAGACTGCTGAGGATACTTCTCTGCAGGGCGTTGTATATCAGGAATAAAATCGAAAATTATACGTGAAAAGCTCACTCTTTCGAGTGAGCTTTTGCTTTTTTTATGGTATAATGTT
>CAKQHU010000129.1 GCA_934234275.1 uncultured Phascolarctobacterium sp. | reverse complement strand
CGTGTAGACGTTGATGACCGTAAGCGTAATCCGATGGACTTTGCTCTGTGGAAATCCGCTAAACCGGGCGAGCCTGCATGGGAGAGCCCTTGGGGTCCCGGTCGTCCCGGCTGGCATATTGAATGCTCTACCATGAGCATGAAGTATCTGGGCGAAACCTTTGACTTCCATGGCGGCGGCAGCGACTTGATTTTCCCGCATCATGAAAACGAGATTGCTCAATCCGAAGGCTGCACAGGCATTCATCCTTTCGTACATTACTGGCTGCACAACGGCTTTATTACCGTTAACGAAGAAAAAATGTCCAAATCTCTGGGCAACTTCTTCATGGTTATTGATATCTTAGAGCATTACGATCCGGAAACTCTGCGTTTCTTCATCGTTTCTACTCATTATCGCAGCCCGCTGGACTTCAGCGATGCACGTCTTACCGAAGCTCAAAAGAGCCTTGCACGTCTGCGTCAGGCACAGGAAACTCTGGGCGAGCTGAGCGAAATGCTGAGTGCAGGACCGACTGCCGAAAGCCTGGCACTGCGCGAGAAGGTTAAAGAGCTGCGTGAAGCATTTATGGAAGCTATGCGCGACGACTTCAATACTGCGCTGGCTATCAGCCATATGTTTGCTCTGGCTAAGGAAATCAACATTTACCATAAGGCAGTTGTTGATGCCGGCATTAAACCGGACGGCAAGCTGGTTGCTATGTTCAACGATGTCTTTGCAGAAACCTGCTCTATCATCGGTGTTCTGGAAAAAACTGCTGCTCCGGCTGCAGAAGAGGCAGGCGACAGCAAGGAAGCCGAGCTGGTGGAAATGCTTATCGCTATGCGTCAGGATGCACGTAAAAACAAAAATTACGCACTGGCAGATGAGCTGCGCAACAAGCTGAATGAAATCGGCATTGTGTTGCAGGATACTCCGCAAGGCGTAAAGTGGTCTAAGCAATAATGAAATTTGAACAATACAAAATGCTAAAGGAGCATGCCCTGGCAGCCTGTGCGGCTGCCGGTGCTCCTTTTCCTGCAACTAAGGAAATAAATCCGATTCTGCTCGCGTATATCGGCGACGTAGTTTTTTCTATGTATGTACGTCTGCGTCTTTTGCCGACTTCCAAGCATGTACGCATTGTACATGACATCGGCTCCAAGATGGTTTCTGCAGTGTGCCAATGTCAGGCAATGCAGCAGCTGGAGGCAGGCCTGAGCGAGGAGGAAAGCGTTATTTTCCGCCGTGGCCGTAATGCCAAGTCGATGGTGCCGAAAAGCGCCTCAGTGCATGAATACCGTATGGCAACAGCTTTTGAAGCACTTTTGGGCTGGCTCTTCCTTGAAGAACGCGAGGAGCGCCTGCAAGAGGTTATGGATCTTTCCTTTGATATTATCAGCAAATATATGCAGGAAAATCACAAAAAATAATACCCCTCTATTTGTACGTTGAAAAGAGAGGAGATGATAAATATGATGGTAAAATTAGTACGTCATACGCCGGAGCCGGAGCGTACTGTGGCTATGAGCGCACGTCTGTGCTATTCACCGATCGGCGCTGCTCAGCTAGAAGAAAAAATCAGTGATGAGCAGGCAGCAAATCTGGTACGTAAACTGGTAAGCATGGGGCACTTGTCCACCTTGGAGCATGTTACCTTTACCTTTGCTATCGAAGGTGTATCCCGCGTTTTGACACATCAGCTGGTGCGCCACCGTATTGCTTCTTATTCCCAGCAATCTCAGCGCTATGTGAAAGAGCATGATTTTGAAACAATCCTGCCTGCTTCCATTGCTTCTAAGCCTGAGGCTAAGGCTAAATTCGACAAGCTGATGACTGAGATTCAGGCAATGTATGACGAGTTTATCGCACTGGATATTCCGGCTGAGGATGCCCGTTATATTCTGCCTAACGCAACAGAAACGAAGATTGTCTGCACGTTTAATGCACGCTCCTTGCTGAACTTCTTCAGCCTGCGCTGCTGCACCCGTGCACAATGGGAAATCCGTGCGTTGGCTAATGAGATGCTGCGTCAATGTCAGGCTGTGGCACCGGTTATTTTTGAAAATGCAGGTCCAACCTGTGTATCTGAAGGCGTTTGTCACGAGGGCGCTATGTCCTGCGGACGTCTGCAGGCAATTTTGGCAGCAAAAGCCAAGGCAGAGCAAAAGCAGTAAGGAGAAACTATGGCTGAGCAGAATAATGATTTAATAGCTGGACGTAATGCGGTTAGTGAAGCCTTGCGCAGTCAGCGTTCAATAAATAAAATACTTTTGCAGGAAGGCGCTCATGGCGGCAGCCTGGGCGAAATCATTGCTTTGGCAAAGCAAAAGGGTGTGCCTGTAGAAACCGTAAAGGCCGAAAAGCTGGATAAGCTTGCTAAAGGCCTGCGTCACCAGGGTGTAGCTGCTTTGGCGGCACCGATTGCATTCCGTACTCTGGATGATGTTTTTGCCCGTGCGGCAGAAAAAAATGAAGAGCCGTTTATTTTGCTTTTGGATGAGCTGCAGGATCCGCAGAACGTAGGCGCGCTTATCCGCAGTGCTGATGCAGCAGGTGTACATGGTGTGCTGATGCCGCGCCGTCGCAGCTGCCCGCTGAACGCTGTTGTGGCTAAGATTTCCGCAGGTGCGGTTGAATATGTACCCGTTGTGCAAATCGGCAATATCGCCCAGACTATCGAAGAGCTTAAGCAGCGCGGCTGCTGGGTTGTGGGCGCTGATATGGATGGCGTTGATTTTTATGCTGCCAATATGAGCGGTCCGATTGTACTGGTAATCGGCGCTGAGGGCAGAGGCTTAGGCCGACTGGTAAAACAAAAATGTGATGATGTTGTCAGCATTCCGATGAACGGCGGCGTTAATTCTTTGAACGCATCGGCTGCGGGTGCTGTTCTGATGTACGAGGTAGTACGTCAACGACATCAATTCTAAAGAGGTGAAGGCATGGGCGAATATCTGATAATTGATGGGTATAATGTAATTAACGCCTGGAAGGATTTTGCCCAGCTGCGCCAGGAAAACCTGGAGCATGCACGCGAGCTGCTGGTAGCTGGTGTGGCAGAATATGCTGCCTTTAAGGGCTATCGCGCTGTCGTAGTTTTTGATGCTCAGGAGGTGGCAGGCGCTGCTGCTTCCGAAAAAATTCATGGCATTGACGTTGTATTTACCGATGAGGGAGAAACGGCAGATTCCTGGATTGAACGCAGAGCCTACGAGCTTAGACGTGTACAGGCAAAGGTTTTCGTTGTCACCAGTGACTACGCGGAGCAGATTAACATTATGGGAGCAGGTGCGTACCGCATTTCCTCCCGAGAATTCCGCGAGCAGTATTATAAGACTAAAAAGGAAATTGCCGAGCGTCTGCATGTCCCCAGACGTGCTTTAAACCGCAATGAGCTTGGTGGCAGAGTGAGCGGACATGTGCTGGCTCATCTGGAAAAATTGCGTCGGGAGAAAAGTTGACGGAAAACACCAGGCAGGATATAATAAAAACACTGATGCTTTTATTATGAAGATATTTGCAATAACTGTTTTGCAAGACAGTGGCAGACAGATAAACAGACGGAGGATATGCTATTGATGGCTACAGATACTGTAATGCAAAACGATCCCAATGACGCTTTTGCAAAAATGACTGATGAGGAAATCGTTTTAGAATCACAACAGCATGATAATGTTTTAGCACAGGAATATCTGTTGCATAAATACAGAAACTTCGTCAGAGCCAAGGCCCGCAGCTATTTTTTAATAGGTGCCGAGCGAGAAGATATTATTCAGGAAGGCATGATCGGTCTTTATAAGGCTATCCGTGATTTCCGTGCCGATAAGCAGGCATCGTTCCGTGCGTTTGCCGAGCTGTGTGTAACAAGGCAGATTATTACGGCGATAAAGACTGCTACCAGACAGAAGCATATCCCTCTCAACTCCTATGTATCGCTTAACAAGCCTATTTATGAGGAGGACAGTGACCGCACGCTGCTGGATGTTATCAGCGGTGTGAAGGTTGCTAATCCGGAGGATATGATTATCAGCCGTGAGGAATTCAGCGATATTGAAAGCAAGATGAATGATATTCTCAGTGACCTGGAATGGAAGGTTCTGATGAGCTATCTTGATGGCAAATCCTATCAGGAAATTGCTGCTGAGCT
>CAKQHU010000128.1 GCA_934234275.1 uncultured Phascolarctobacterium sp. | reverse complement strand
GCTATGGAGCTTTTGCCCCTCGGCCCCGTAATGATTATCGACACCCCCGGCCTCGACGATGAAGGCGAACTGGGCGCACAGCGCATCGCCAAGGCTCAGCAGGTGCTGAATAAGTGCGACATCGCTCTGCTCGTTGTAGATGCCAGCGTAGGCCTCAGCGAGGCGGATAAAGCACTGTGGCAGCAGCTGCAGGCGAAAAAACTGCCCTCTATCCTTGTGCTGAACAAGGTAGAACTTCTCGACGAAATGCGCCAGGCATTGCTCACCATGGAGGCCATGAAGCTTACCAAGCAATGCTTCCTCGTCAGCGCCCTTGCCAACCGTAACATCAACGAGCTGAAGGAAGCCATCGCCGCCCTGCGCCCACGTGAGGTGGAACGCCAGCTGCTTGGTGATTTGATCAAGCCCTGCGACATCGTAGTGCTCGTAACGCCGATTGACAGCGCCGCACCCAAGGGCAGGCTCATCCTGCCGCAGCAGCAGGTACTGCGCAACGTGCTCGATAATAAGGGCATCGCCGTAACCGTACAAGAAAGCGAACTGGCGGAAGCACTGGCACGCCTCGCCTTCCCGCCCAAGCTCGTCGTAACCGACAGCCAGGCCTTCGGCGTAGTCAGCAAAATTGTGCCGACCACCGTTCCGCTCACCTCCTTCTCCATACTCATGGCGCGCTATAAGGGAACGCTCAGCGCAGCCGTGGAGGCAGTGCGTGTGCTCGATACACTGCAGGATGGCGATAAGATACTCATCAGCGAGGGCTGCACACACCACCGCCAATGTCAGGACATCGGTACAGTAAAGCTTCCCGGCTGGATTCGCAGCTTCACCAAAGCGGAGCCTGAATTCTGCTTCAGCAGCGGCACGGAATTCCCCGAGGATTTGTCACAATATAAGCTCGTAGTGCATTGTGGCGGCTGCATGCTCAACGAACGTGAAATGCAAAGCCGCAGCGAACGCGCGGCAGCGCAGAGCGTGCCCATGACCAACTACGGCATCGCCATTGCCTATATGCACGGCATTTTACAGCGCAGCGTCGCTCCCCTGCCGGATATCGCCAAGCTGCTGGAGTAAACAGCTGCCCCCAAAATTTAACTATGCACGCGAAAGTGAGGGTATGAAGCATGCAAGGCCTTTTATATTATTACCTGATATTCATCAACTGCACAGCCTTTGTCGTCTACGGCGCAGATAAAGCTTTCGCCAAGCTGCACAGCCGGCGTGTGCCGGAAATAGTGCTGCTGCTTTTGGCAGCGCTCGGCGGCAGCGCCGGAGCGTTTATTGCCATGCAGCTTTTCCGCCACAAAACGATGCACTTCAAGTTCATCTTCGGCGTACCGCTCATTTTCTTCCTGCAGGTAGCACTCATCAGCTATTTTTTCTATAAGGGCTGAGCGCTCACTAAAAACCGTACAAACCGTACAAAACCGTACAACCCCTTGCTGCATAAGGCTTTGGGGCTGTACGGTTTTTGTGTTGCACTTATAACTCCGCAATCTTCGGCGGATACTTTTCTTCGAATGTACGCAATACACCAAGCAGTCTTTCGTCCAGATAGCTCATGCCCTGCTCCCGTAGTTTTTGCGGTATGCCGTAGTAGCATTCTGCTACCGCACCGGTGATTGCTACCAGTGTGTCGCTGTCGCCGCCAATAGAAATAGCATTACGGATAGCATCTTCATAGCTTGTCGACTCAAAGAAGGCCATCAATGCCTGCGGTACGGTATTCTGGCAGGTTTCGTTGAACATATAGGAATCGCGGATACCGTTGAGCGTAAAGTTCATAGGATAATAGTTGGCATCAATATAATCCCTGATGGCTTGCATATCTGCGCCCTGCTTGGCCATAAAGGCTGCCACAGCAGTTGCCTCCGCTCCCTTGATGCCTTCCGGATGGTTGTGCGTCACATCCGTCACCATCAGCGAAAGCTGTTTGACCTGTTCCATGGTATTCGCAGCATAGACAACACCGCTCACGCGCATTGCCGAACCATTGCCATAGCTGTTATAAGGCTGCGGGTCGCCAAAATAAAGCCAGCAGGAAAAAGTTCTGCCATAACCGGCATCAGGATATGCGTCACCAAAGGCACGCATTTTTGCTACAGCCTGCTCGCGCAAATCACTGAAATCAGGCTTGCTCTCCAAAAGCGCCTCGCATAACGCCAAAGACATTACGCTGTCATCTGTAAAAAAGCAATCATTAGTCAAAAACTCAAAATCCTTAGCTTTATAATTATCCCATTCAAAACGTGAACCGACAATATCGCCGATAATTGCACCTAGCATTGTATACGCCTCCACTCTTTTGTTATATGTATATTATAGCATAATTGCGGCGATATTACTTGTGCTGCACGTATATACGTGCTAAAATGAAACTATAAACAGCCATATTCGATAGTCTTCTTAAACTTTTTTATATTCTAGAAGGAGTTGATCATATTGGAATACTTGGTTGTCAAAAATAATATTACTGACATAAAATGTGATGCTGTCGTTAATTCAGCTAATCAATATTTAATTAAAGGATCTGGCATTTGCAAATCAATATACGAAAGTGCTGGGGAAGCAGAATTGGATAAGTATTTAGAATGCGCTGATGGTCTTGTTGATGGTGAATGTGTTGCAACACCAGGATTTAATTTGCCGGCAAAATATATTTTTCATGTTCTCACTCCCAAGTTTTATATAAAGAATGATATAAACATAGAAAAATTTAGTCAGTGCTATGCCTCTATTCTACAAGCAGCAGAATACTATCGTTGTGAAACAATAGCCATTCCATGTATTGGCACGGGACATCATGGCTGGCCGTTGGATTTGTCTTCTAACATTGCTGTAGATACTTTATATTGGATTATAAATGCAGACGAATCGCGATTTTCTTTCTTAAAGCAAGTTATTTTTAGTTGTCCCGATTGGCAGCATTACTTAACTTATAAGGGATTAATAAATACAAGGAAACTATAAATATATACTATTGTATCTTTCCGTACATTATCGAACATAAAGGAGGCACTACATCATGCTCGTTATATATCCCGCAATTATTCATGTAGATGACGACGGTCTGTGGGCAGAATTCCCCGACCTTCCGGGCTGCTTTACGCAAGGCGATACGCAGGAGGAGCTGCTGGCCAATGCGGCGGAAGCGATGGAATGCTTTTTGCTGGGACTGCTGGAGGACGGAGAGAAGCTGCCGCAAGCTTCTGCTCCCCAAAACATCAAATTGACCGAACCCAATACCTATACTTCCTTGATTCAGTCAAAAATTGACTTAGCCAAAAACACAAAATCCGTTAAAAAGACGCTGACCATTCCTGCATGGCTCAATAAGCGCGCTCTGGATGCCAATATCAATTTCAGCAGCCTGCTGCAGGACGCTCTCGTTAAAGAGCTGAAAATCGTCTAAACCGTACACATAACAAAAACCGTACACGCGCAAAGCCTTGCCCCGCCTGCGTTTGTACGGTTTTGTACGGTTTGTACGGTTTTCTGTGACAGCCAAATATACATATAAACATATACAGAAACGCTCTGCCAACCTTACGGTCAGCAGAGCGTTTTATTGTGTCGTTATTAAGCCTCAGCTTATTTGAAGTAGCTTACGCCGGACAGGAAAATCTTCTGATCCTTGTCGCCCGCAATATTACGGAACAGGCCCGGAGCAAAGCGCTCGCTGTGGCCCATCTTGCCGAGGATACGTCCGTCGGGGCTGGTGATGCCTTCGATAGCGTACAGGCTGCCGTTCGGGTTGAACGGAGTGTTCATGGTTGGTACGCCCTGAGCATTTACATACTGGGTAGCAACCTGGCCGTTAGCGAACAGCTCTTTGATAGTGCTTTCCGGAGCGTAGAAGCGGCCTTCGCCGTGAGATACGGCAACTGCATGCTCTTCGCCGGGCTCGCACAGGCTGAACCAAGGAGATTTGTTGGAAACAACTCTGGTGGTAACAATCTGGGAAATATGGCGGCCGATGTTGTTGAAGGTCAGTGTCGGTGCATCGCTGGTCATATCGCGGATATCGCCGTACGGAACGAGGCCGAGCTTAATCAATGCCTGGAAGCCGTTGCAGATACCCAGCATCAGGCCATCGCGGTTTTCGAGCAGGTCGCTGATTGCTTCCTTGATGC
>CAKQHU010000127.1 GCA_934234275.1 uncultured Phascolarctobacterium sp. | reverse complement strand
CCACCTCCTTAAACGTGATAAGACATAAGGCACATTCAAATTTAACATGAGTATCATACCATAAAGAGCGCAGAAAATCAAGGGAATTTTAAGATAAAGAGGGTATTTTTATAAATGTGGTGGAAAGAACCTGTAACAACACTAAAAGGTGTAGGTGTAAAAAAAGCAGCTGAGCTGGCTGCTCTCAATATTTTCAGCGTGGGTGATTTGCTGGAATTTTACCCGCGTCAGGGTGCTTATCTTGATTATGCCAAGCTCAAAACGATTAAGGAGCTGGATGTAGACAACAGTAAGCAGATTTTCAAAGCGACCGTTTATCAGGTGAAAAACGGCTACGGTGCCAGCCGCCGCAGCTATACGTCCGTGACGGTGCGCGACGAAACAGGCTATGCTACGCTGTACTTTTTCGGCGGGCAGCGCTACAAGGCGCAGAAGCTGAAGCCGGATACTATGCTGCAGATTACAGGCCGCGTAAGGCAGGGGCGCACTACGAAGTCCGTCAGCGAGGTTGATGTGCAGCCTTTGGAGCAGGACGAGGGAAAAACGCCGGGCATTGTACCGGTTTATGCTTTGAGCGGTAATCTGACGCAGAAGAACCTGCGTACCTGGGTGAGCGAGGCGCTGCGCCTGGCTGCAGAGGATTTGCCGGAAAGTTTGCCGGCGAAGGTTGTGAGTCAATGCAATTTGCCCGACCGCTATACGGCGCTGAAAAATATTCACTTCCCGGAAAGCTGGGATGCATTGCGACGCGCTAAGCAGCGCTTTGTTTTTGAGGAGCTGTTTTTGCTGCAGTGCGGTCTGCTTTACTACCGCCAGCAGAGCCATGATAACAGAGAGGGCATCAAGCACGCTGTCGACGGTGCGCTTGTTAAAGACGTAATGCAGGGACTGCCCTTTGAGCTGACGGCGGCGCAGCAGCAGGCGTGGCGTGAGATTTCACTGGATATGCAGGACAAAAAGCCGATGCACCGCATTTTGCAGGGCGATGTAGGCAGCGGCAAAACGGTTATCAGCGCGCTGGCGTTGGCTAAGGCGGTGGAAAACGGTTATCAGGGCTGCATCATGGTGCCGACGGAAATTTTGGCAGCGCAGCATTTTGAAACGCTGGAGCAATATCTGCAGCCTTACGGTGTACGTATTGCTTTGCTGACAGGCGGTATGCGTGCGAAGGCAAGGCGTGAGCTGCTGCTGAATCTGGAGCTTGGTCTTGTTGACGTGGTTGTGGGTACGCATGCGCTGCTGGAGGAGGATGTGCGCTTTGCCAATCTGTCGCTGACGGTGACAGACGAGCAGCACCGCTTCGGTGTAGAGCAGCGTGCACGCCTGTCCAATAAATCGGCCAATGCTCCCGATGTACTGGTAATGACGGCAACGCCGATTCCGCGCACCTTGGCGCTTACTGTTTACGGCGATTTGGATATTTCCGTAATGAAGGGACGTCCGCCGCAGCGCAAGCCGGTGCGGACGCTGTGCTATACGGACGAGCGCCGCCGTGAGGTTTACGCCGGCCTGGTGCGTCAGGTGCAGGCAGGAAGGCAGGCCTACGTTGTCTGCCCGCTGATTGAGGAATCCGATGTCCTTGATGTGCATAGTGCCGAAAGGGTATACGAGGAGCTGAAACGCGATTTTCTGCAGGATATTCCCTGCGCTCTGCTGCATGGCAGGCTGAAGGGGGCGGAAAAGGATGCGATTATGAGCAGCTTTGCGGCAGGCGAGCTGAAGGTGCTGGTGAGCACTACGGTTATTGAGGTTGGTGTGAATGTGCCCAATGCTACGCTGATGGTGATTGAAAATGCGGAGCGCTTCGGCCTGGCACAGCTCCACCAGCTGCGCGGACGTGTAGGACGCGGCAGCGAGCAGTCCTACTGCGTGCTGCTGACTGCCGCCGATTCGCCGGAGGCACTGGCGCGTCTGAACGTATTGCATGAGAGCGAGGACGGCTTCTATCTTGCGGAAAAGGATATGGAGCAGCGCGGTGCAGGCCAGCTCTTTGGCCTGAAACAGCATGGCTTGCCAGATTTGCGAATTGCTGATATAATGCGAGATGTTGACGTAATTGCGCAGGTTCGTCAGCTGGCGCAGGCGCAGCTGCGTACGCCGGAGGACTGGGCGGAAATCCGCCGTCTGGTGGAAATGCAGTTTGGCGAACGCTTTAATATGATTTTTAATACTTAAAGAGGGTATAAATACATGAAAAAAGACTGGTTAAAAAATCCTGATGTTTGTGCTAAGGTGACGGCGGCAGTTTTGCTGGTGGCCTTGCTTTTGGGTATTCACTTTTTTGCCGATGATTTCTTCAATAAAACCTTTACGCTGGCAATCAGCGGTAATGTCAACGGTCTGGTGGAATATCTGCGCTCCTTTGGCCCATGGGCGATTTTAATCAGTTTTGTGCTGGACGTGCTGATTAATGCCGGCAGCGTTTTCCCGTCGATTTTTCTTTCTACAGCCAATGGTCTGATTTTCGGCCTGCCCCTGGGTATTACTATTTCCTGGCTGGCGGAAACAACCGGTGTGGTTATCAGCTTTTATCTGATGCGCTTCTTCTTCCGTGATACGGCGCAGAAGCTGATTGAAAAAAGCAACTCGCTGAAATCCATTGATGAAGCAAGCAGCAAGCACGGTTTGGAGTGGATGGCCTTCGCCAGAGCGCTGCCGTATTTTCCGTCAGGCATTTTGACGGCGGTGGGTGCTGTGAGCAGCATGAGTGCGCGTGATTACATTATTGCCAACCTTATCGGCAAATTTCCTTCCACAGCGTTGGAGGTTGTCATCGGTCATGATGTAGTTAATTTTCAGGAGCACAGCCAAAGACTGACGCTTTTGATCTTGGTTGTGGGTGCTGTCTTTTTTGCGTATAAAAAATGGTTCTATAAAAAGGGAAAATAAATTTGCTTAGGCGTCGCCGCAGTTATTTCTGTGGCGGCGTTTTTTCAAGATACGGAGAGGATAAATGATGATGGAAAATAAACAAGTGCAGCCATGGCAGCAATATCAGGCGCTGTATCTGCATATACCTTTTTGCGTACAGAAGTGCTTGTACTGCGATTTTGCTTCCTATGCCGGCTTTGGCGAGCAGGCAAAGCGTGAATATACCGACGCTGTGTGCCGGGAAATTGCCCTGCGTGCGGATGAGGCGGCAAATATGGCGGCGAACGCCAGCATCTACTTTGGCGGCGGTACGCCGAGCGTGCTGCCGACAGAATGCATTGCTAAGCTGGTGAATGCTTTGAAGCAGTACGGCTTTTGGCAGCAGCCATGCGAGGCAACGATTGAGGTGAACCCCGGCACGGCGGATTTGGCTAAGCTGCAGGCGCTGCGCAGCCTTGGCTTTGACCGCATCAGCTTCGGTGTGCAGTCGCTGCAGGATAACGAGCTGCGGGCGATAGGACGCATTCACAACGCGCAGCAGGCACTGGAGGCGTTGGCGTTGGCACGCAAAGCAGGCTTTGCGCGCGTCAGTGCGGATTTGATTTACGGCCTGCCGTCGCAGACGCTGACAAGCCTGCAGGATACGCTGGAGCGTTTGGCCGATACGGGCATAGAGCATATTTCTGTTTACGGCCTGATTGTGGAGGAGGGCACGCCGTTGGCAAGCCTTGTGGACAAGGGCAGAATAACTTTGCCTGACGAGGATACTGCGGCGGATATGTATGAGCTGGTGCAGAGCTTTTTGCGTGAGCGTGGCTTTGAGCGCTACGAAATTTCCAACTACGCTAAAAACGGTCAGTATTCGCGGCACAATACGGTTTACTGGGAATATCATCCTTATATGGCCTTCGGCGCTGCCGCCTGCGGCTTTGATGGGCAAAGACGGCGTACCGGGCTGAGTACAGTTAAGGAATATATCGGGCAGCTGCAAAGCTTCAGCGGTGACGATTTGCGCGCAAGTGCATTATATAATGTAGAAGAATTATCTTGCGCAGAGCTTTTGGAGGAGTTCATGTTCATGGGACTGCGCCGCAGCGCAGGCGCGAGCCTGGCGGAGGCCCGCGAGCGCTTCGGCGTTGATGTGCTGCAGCGCTTTGCCTCCGAGCTGGCGCCACTGTTTGAACAAAAGCTTATTGCGTATGAAGCAAGTACGCAAAGACTGCGCCTGACAGAGCGTGGTATGGAGGTCGGCAATCAAATATTTGAAGTTTTTGTGATAACTTAAAAATAAATAAAAAAGGTGTTGAC
>CAKQHU010000126.1 GCA_934234275.1 uncultured Phascolarctobacterium sp. | reverse complement strand
GGCTCGCCTTTGGTACGGATCATGGATGCACCCTCGTTGATACGGCGCAATGCTTCGCCCAAATCCTTGGCACCGCAAACAAACGGTACGTTAAACTTGGTTTTATCGATATGGTAAACATCATCAGCCGGAGAAAGCACCTCGCTCTCATCGATATAGTCAATCTCCAGAGCCTCCAGAATCTGTGCTTCTACAAAATGACCGATGCGCACCTTTGCCATAACAGGAATGGAAACTGCGTTTTGAATTTCCTTAATCAGCTTAGGGTCGCTCATGCGTGCTACGCCGCCTGCTGCACGGATATCGGCAGGAATCTTTTCCAGCGCCATAACAGCGCAGGCACCTGCGGCCTCGGCGATACGCGCCTGCTCCGGTGTCGTAACGTCCATAATTACGCCACCCTTTAACATCTGTGCCAGCTGTGCATTTAATTTATAACGTTCGTTCATTGTCAATACCTCCAAAATATATGCAAATAATAGGTTATGTTTAGTATTATACCTATATCTGAACTTATTAGTATATTCATTTCTCACCAATTTACTATGTTCAGTTTTAATATATGTATTCTTCACAGCTTACACAAACATACTGCTAAGCAACGCCTTAAGCATTGCCGCAGACAGCAAAAAAAGCAGTCGCTCTATCACCAACGATGATAGCGACTGCTTTTGCGTATCTTCAGCAAGCTCCATAATGCATTTACATCACTGCCTTCGTCATAACAACGATATTGGCATTGTTCAACTGCCGAATGGCATTAGTTTGGCATCTGGCCTCACATTTTTATGCAAAACTGAACTCTTATTCCTGCACTATATTTAATTATAAACCATCTATGCATTATAAAGCATTCATCAAAAACTTAACGCCGGTAATCAGCACCAGCACGCTCGCCAGCTTCATCAAAATGCCGGACTGCAGCCTTTGCGCCAAGGCTACACCGCCCTGAGCACCGATAAAGGCCCCCGCACCAATCGCCAGACCGCTGGTCCACACAATATGCCCCAACATAGCATGCGAAACTAAGCCTGCAAGCGAAGAAACCGCCAAAATGCAGGTAGAAGTAGCAATGGCCACGTGCACCGGGAAATTCAGTACATATACCATAAAGGGAACGTGGACGATACCACCGCCTATGCCCAAAATGCTGGCCAAAAAGCCTACGCCGACGCTGCAAAGAACGCCCAGCTTCCAGTTATAAACTTCCGGCACCTCGCCGGCCGTCTTACCCGCCGCATTCTTACTGGCCTTGCGATACATATTTATCGCCGCCAGCACAAAGAAAGCGCCAAACACCAGATAAAAAAGCCTGCCCTGCAGATATTCTGCAGCATAGCTGCCTAAAAATGCACCGGGAACGGTAGCCACGGCAAATTTCAAGGCCGCATCTACGCAAACCTTCTTCTGCCTGATATACCCCCAGGTCCCCGAAACAGCATTCAGCAATACCACCAGCACCGAAGTACCTATAGCCAACTGCGGCTCATAATCCCAAGCAAACACCAGAAGCGGTACAATCACCATACCGCCGCCAATGCCTAAAAGCGCTCCCAATAAACCGACTAAAATACCTAAGGCCAAAAAGCCTGCTACTTCCATCTGCATCCCCCTCATTCTCTCATAATTCTCATTGCAGATTAACTTAGTTTTTTTCTTTAAAATCTCTAAAAATTCTCTAAATCTCTCGTCGGTCAAAATCATCTTTTGACCTGTATTCTCATATATTCCGCAAGTATTCAAAAACAATTGCGGAACAGCAAATATTTTACACCTAAACAGTCAAAAAAGGAAGTACCTGTGATAAAAATCACTTAGAAAAAGTTAATTTTTTCCAAGCAGCTTATATCAGCAGCGTACTTCCTTTATAAATTCGTTATATTGCCTGCTTATTAAACCGGACCGAGGTTAATTGCTGTCGCATAGGTCAGGAAGCAGAAGGCTACTATCCACCATAAGCCAATCAGCGGCAGTACAAAGCGCAGCCATTTTTTATACGGCACGTTTGCCATTGCCAGATAGGACATCGTTGCGCCGGACGCAGGAGTGATGCAGTTAGTGAAAGCATCACCGAAGGTGAAGGCGAAAACTGCGGTTTGGCGTGTCAGGCCTACGATATCAGCCAACGGTGCCATAATCGGCATAGAAATTGCTGCCTGACCAGAACTGGAGGGCACCAGCAGGTTGAAGCAGTCTTGAATAATAAACATACCGAAGGCAATCGCAGAGGACGGGAATACATCCAGCATACCTGCGAGAGCATGAATGATGGTATCCATAACTCTGGCGTTATCCAGCAGAATAGTTGCCGCCTTACACATTGCTACCGCCAGACAAGGCAGCATCATGCCCTTGCAGCCGTCAAGAAAGGCGTCACAGATATCATTGGGCTTCAGGCCACAGATAATACCGGACAGAACACCCATGATGATGAACAATGCGGAAATCTCATTCATGTAAAAATCAAATTTCAAAACACCCACGATAATACCTACAAAGTTCAGGCCCAAAAGCGCTAAGCAGATAGCCTGACGTGTAGTCAGCGGTTCTGCCTCGTCAATGTTGATATCATGTGTCTTAGCCTGGTCAATTTCGTAAACAGGGCTGCTCTGCGGATTTTTCTTTACCTTATGCGCATGATACATAACGAAGGAAATATTCAGTATCAGCAAAACGAAGAAAATACCTACGCGGTAAGGCAGAGCAGAAAAAATCGGCACACCGGCAATACCCTGCGCTACGCCGACGGAAAACGGCTGGGTGCAGCCTGCGCCATAGCCGGCAGCAACGGAGCAGAACAGCATACCTAACGCAGTAAGGGAGTCAAAGCCCAACGCCAACGCCACGCTTACTACCAGCGGAGTAAAGGCCAGATATTCCTCATTGCAGCCTGCTAAAGTAGAAAAGGTTGCCAGCGTAGTCATCAGCACCGGAATCAGCAGAATGCTGTGATTGCGCATTTTTTTAACCAAAGCGCTGAGGCCGGCAACAATGGCGCCGGTCTTGGCCAGAATGTTCAGCGAACCGCCAACCATAAACAGGAAAGCGATAATGGTGATGCCACCCTTAAAGCCCTTGTTGATGGAAGTAAAGAAATCCAAAAAGCCTGTCGGCTTTTGTGCTACATAATGGAAGGTAGCAGGGTCAACGACCATTTTACCGGTGTGTACATCCTTTACGCGCTCATACACGCCTGCAGGAATTACATAGCTGGCCAGCGCGCAAAACAAAATAACGCAGACCAGAATAATTATGGGACTTGGTGCCTTAAAGGCTTTTACCTGTTCCTTTGACATCAATACATCTCTCCTAGCTTGTTATGCAAATTTTTCTGTGTAATCCTGCAGCTCCATAGCGCAAGCTACAGCAATCATCCAACGGCGGAAGAAGCTGTCTACCGAAGCACACTCCTGCTTGGTGTGCGCACCGGAGCCCTGACCGCCCATAGAGCAGACCGTCGGAATGCCAAGACTGCCGAAATAGGACGCATCAGACATACCGCCGACATAAATCGGCTCCGAAGCAGGATAACCGCACTTCGCAGCAACACTGTTGATATAATCAAGCAGCTTATGGTTAGCCTCGGTTTCCTCAAACGCCGGCATCGGTGCGACAAACTCTACCTCAGTTGTTGTACCTTCGATATAGGTTTTGGCACAGACCTCGCGGATTTTCTGCTGGATATATTCCATATGCTCCAGCTTTTTGTAGCGTACATCCAGCTCGGCATAGCAAATATCCGGTACGGCATTGGAAACCATACCGCCCTTGATAACGCCTACGCTTAGCGTCAGGCCCTCATCATAAAGTGTCAGGTTCTGCAGCTGCGGCAGCTTATAAGACATCTCAATAATCGCATTGCGTCCCTTGAGATAATCATTGCCTGCGTGCGCTGCCACGCCATGTACCGTAATATGGCAGTCCATACCGCCCTTGCGGCCGACAGTAAGGCAGTTATCCATGCGTCCGCTTTCCATATTAAAGCAGCACAAAGAGCCCTCGGCCTCCTGCAGCAGAATCTTATCAGCGATACCTGCTGCATGACTGCTTTCTTCATCACCTACAATTACAGCCTTTACCGGTCTGTCCTTGTAGCCGAAATGCTTTAAGGCCACCAGCAGATAAAAAATCTGAGCAATACCGTTTTTCATATCCACTACGCCAGGACCATAGGCAAAGCCGTCCTTAATATGAAAGGGATCATCAGGATAGCTGCC
>CAKQHU010000125.1 GCA_934234275.1 uncultured Phascolarctobacterium sp. | reverse complement strand
ATTTCCAGCTGACGCACGCTGCGGCAGCCCTGACGGATAACTGTTGCCATGCAATCGTTGCCGGTATCACCGCCGCCTATGATAACAACATCCTTATCCTTGGCATCAATAGCAAGTCCGTCCTCCAGATTGCTGTTCAACAGGCTCTTGGTTACGCTTTCCAGATAATCCTTAGCGAAGTAAATACCTTCCAGCTCACGTCCGGCAACAGGCAAATCACGTGGCACTGTTGCACCGGTACACAGCACTACGGCATCATATTCCTCCAGCAATGTGCTGGAAGCCAGCTTTACACCGATCTCGCTGTTTAAGATAAATTTTACACCGGCGTCCTCCAGCAGCTTGACGCGCCGCTCTACCAGCTTTTTGTCCAGTTTCATATTAGGAACACCATACATCAGCAGACCGCCGGCACGGTCGGCACGCTCGTAAACAGTAACGCTGTGACCGGCCTTGTTCAGCTCATCGGCACAGGCAAGGCCGGCAGGTCCGCTGCCGATAACAGCAACCTTTTTGCCGCTGCGTTTAGCAGGCTTATTGGGTTTTACCAATCCATGCTCAAAGGCGTTTTCAATGACATATTGCTCAATGTTGCGAATAGTAACAGGATTATTCACCAATCCTGCATTGCAGGCACCCTCGCAGGGAGCCGGGCAGACATGAGATGTAAATTCCGGGAAATTATTGGTTTTATTCAGACGGGCATAGGCATAATCATCCATCCCATGGTAAACAAGATCATTAAATTCCGGCATCAGATTGTGCAGCGGACAGCCTGAAACCATGCGGTTAATCATCACACCGCTATGGCAAAAGGGAACGCCGCAATCCATACAGCGCGCTGCCTGGCAGCGCAGTGCTTCCTTATGCGGCAGGCTGCTCGTCTTAATTTCCTGCCAATCCTTAATTCTTTCTTCGGGGGCACGCAAAGCAAGCTCCGCACGCTTATAATCCATAAATCCGGTCGGCTTACCCATTATGCCTTCACCTCCTCAAATACCTTCAGGGTGGCAGCGTCTGCGCTCATCCCCTGCTGCAGATACTCATTAAGCTTCTGCGTAACAAGCTTATATTCTTTAGGAATAACCTTGACAAATTTATCCTGATATTCATCCCAGTTATCCAAAATCTCTAAAGCCAGCTTACTGCCGGTATGCTCTGCATGCTGCAGCAGCATTTTCTTTACCGTCAGGCTGTCGCCGATTTCCTCCAGCTTTTCCAACAGCACGATTTCTTTATTGCAGTAGGTAGCAAAGTCACCCTGCATGTCCAAAACATAGGCCGTACCACCGCTCATGCCGGCAGCAAAATTGCGTCCTGTACGTCCCAAAATAACTACCGTACCGCCTGTCATATATTCACAGCCATGGTCACCAACACCTTCAACAACAGCGTTCACGCCGCTGTTACGGATGCAGAAGCGTTCACCGGCAGTACCGCTGATATACGCTTCACCGCTTGTTGCACCATAAAAGGCAACGTTGCCGATAATAACATTTTCGTGCGGATTAAAGCGTGCATCGCTATCCGGATAGATAATCAGCTTGCCGCCGGAAAGTCCCTTGCCGACATGGTCATTGGCATCGCCCTCCAGCTCCAGCGTAACGCCTTTAGGCAGAAAGGCACCAAAGCTCTGGCCTGCACTGCCCTTAAAGTGCAGGTTGATAGTATCGGCAGGCAGTCCCTCGGCGCCGTAGCGGCGGGTAATTTCACTGCCCAAAATCGTGCCGACAACGCGGTCCGTATTCTTAATCGGCAGCGTAATCGCAACAGGCTTTTTCGTTTCCAGATTACTGCGGCAGATATCCAGCAGCTCACGCATATCAAGCGATTTTTCCAGCTGGTGGTTCTGCTTTTTGGTGCAAACCTGGCTGGCACCCGGCTCAATCTCCGGTTTATACAGCAGCGGCGCCAAATCCAGATTCTTGTTCTTCCAGTTGCGCTCCTCTGCCGGCTTAGGCAGCAATACCTCGGTACGGCCGACCATCTCGTCGATAGTACGGAAGCCGAGCATCGCCATATATTCACGAACCTCCTGCGCAATAAAGTGCATGAAGTTGACAACATATTCCGGCTTGCCGTGGAAATTTTTGCGCAGCTCCGGATCCTGCGTTGCTACGCCCATCGGGCAGGTGTTAAGATTGCATACGCGCATCATAATACAGCCGATAGCTACCAACGGTGCTGTTGCAAAGCCGAATTCTTCTGCACCCAGCAAAGCGGCAATAATAACATCGCGTCCTGTCATCAGCTTACCGTCTGTTTCCAGTGTTACACGGTCACGCAGATTATTCAGCAGCAGCGTCTGGTGCGTTTCCATAAGTCCCAGCTCCCACGGCAGTCCGGCATGATTGATGGAAGTACGCGGAGAAGCACCGGTACCGCCGTCATAACCGCTGATAAGTACAACATCAGCGCAGGCCTTAACTACGCCGGCAGCAATCGTACCGACGCCGACCTCGCTTACCAGCTTGACGCTGATGCGGGCACGGGGATTAGCATTCTTCAGGTCGTGAATCAGCTCAGCCAAATCTTCAATGGAATAGATATCATGATGAGGCGGAGGAGAAATCAGACCAATGCCTGCCGTTGTACCGCGGCATTCGGCAATCCAGGGATAAACCTTGCCGCCCGGAAGCTGTCCGCCTTCACCCGGCTTAGCACCCTGTGCAATTTTAATCTGAATTTCGTCCGCATTGACAAGGTAATTGCTGGTTACGCCAAAACGGCCGCTGGCAACCTGCTTAATTGCACTGCGCTTGCTGTCACCATTAGGCAGCGGTACAAAACGGTTGGGATTCTCGCCGCCTTCGCCGGTATTGCTCTTGCCGCCGATACGGTTCATGGCAATCGCCAGACATTCATGTGCCTCCTGGCTCAAAGAGCCGTAGCTCATAGCACCGGTCTTAAAACGACGACAAATGCTTTCTACAGATTCTACCTCGTCAATATTCACCGGCAGACGCTGCGGCGTAAAGGTCAGCATACTGCGCAGATTCTGATTGGCAAAAGCACTGCCGCGCAGCTGCTTGCTAAACTCCTTAAAGAGCTTATAATCACCGGCCTTGCAGGCCTGCTGTAGCTTGACAATCGTTTCCGGATTAAGCATATGCTGCTCACCGCCATTACGCCATTGATAATGCGAACCTGATTCATAGCTGAAAAGATCAATGTTTTGCTCAGCAAACGCAGGCTCATGACGCATAGCAACCTCTCGGGCAATCTCGTCCAGTCCGATACCTTCAAGACGTGACGGAGTTCCTGTGAAATATTCTTCGATAACTGCACTGCTGATACCGATCGCTTCAAAAATCTGTGCGCCACGATAGGACTGTACAGTAGAAATGCCCATCTTCGACAGGATTTTGGCAATACCATGAGTGCAGGCACTGATATAATTTTCAGCAGCCTTTTCAAAGCTGATATCCAGCATTCCGTCAACACACATATGCTCCAGGCTTTCAAAAGCAAGATACGGATTGATGCCGCTGACGCCATAGCCTAAAAGCAACGCCATATGATGTACCTCACGCGGCTCAGCAGATTCTATGATAATAGAAGCGCGCAGACGCGTACCATTTTTAATCAGATGATGATGCAGACCTGCACCTGCCAGCAAGGCAGGAACCGCTGCCATATCTTTAGTAATGCCGCGGTCAGACAAGATTAAAATGCACTTGCCTTCCGCAATATTTTTGTCAGCAGCGGCAAAGATTGCGTCCAATGCATGCTTTAAGCCGGCACCGCCGTCAGCAACCTTGTAAAGCATAGGAATTGTTGCTGCCTCAAAGTTAGGAATGTTCTTCAGCTTGGCAAGCTCAATATTGCTCAGAACTGGAGATTCCGCAGAAATCTGGTGGCAGCTTTCCGGCTGCGGGTCAATCAGATTCAGCTCAGGACCGATACCGCTGGTAGTATCCGTAAAAACTTCCTCACGGATAGCATCAATCGGCGGATTTGTTACCTGAGCAAAGAGCTGTTTAAAGTAATTATATAAGAGTTGCGGCTTTTCGCTGAGCACTGCCAACGGCGCATCATTGCCCATTGCTCCCAACGGGTCAATACCCTTCTGCGCCATAGGACGTAGAAACTTAGTCAAATCCTCCAACGTATAGCCAAATGCACGCTGACGCTGCATCAATGTCTGCGAATCCGTCACCGGCAGTTCACTTTTAAGCGGAATATTTTTCAGTTTGATGGAATTTTCTTCCAACCATTTACGATACGGATGCTCGCAGGCAATTTGGTG
>CAKQHU010000124.1 GCA_934234275.1 uncultured Phascolarctobacterium sp. | reverse complement strand
TGCCTTCGGCTAACGCTTCCTGCTACCGAGCGCGTAGTGGACTTTCACCACCTAGTTATCGCCCATGCTGGGCGCACAAGCAAAAGACATTGGTGTCCGTGGCATCAATGTCTTTTTTGCGTGCGTGGCCTTTGCCTGCAGAGGCAAAATGCTTCGGATGAGGCATAAATTCTTTCTGCAATTTCTTTGCAACGCCTGCGCCTGCCTCTTTGTCTTTTTGGGGCATAAACTTTAAATTTACTTCATGCTTTTAGTCTGTTATACTATAATTGTACAAGCGTTGAGGAGGTGCAGTCATGCCATTGGAATATTATTTTATGCTGGCGGGCCTTGTCCTGCTGCTGATAGAATTTGTGGTGCCGGGCTTCGGAATTTTCGGTGTCAGCGGCATGGTGTGCCTGACAGTCGGCAGCTTTTACGTTTTGGGCGGCAATGCCTGGGCGGCGCTGGTGCTTTTGGCAGTGTATCTGTTTTTGGTGCTGGTGATTACCCTGCTGTGCGTGTATCTGCCCAGAGAAAGCAAGTATAATCCCTTTGTGCTGTGGACGCGCCAAAAGAACAGCGAAGGCTACACCGGCGGCAAAAACTGGAGCATGCTGGTGGGCAAAAGAGGCACGGCCTTGACTACGCTGCGTCCCGCAGGCACGATTCTGGTGGACGGCAAGCGTCTTGATGTGAGCAGTCAAGGAGATTATATCGAAAAGTCTGCGCCCGTGATTATCGTGCGGGTGGAGGGCAGCAAAATTTTTGTAGAACAGACGAAGGAGTGACGTTATGGATTTGTTATTCAGTATGATTTTCGGCAGTGGCTTTGCGGTAGTCATTGCTATTGCCGGTATCGCTATTTTTCTTAACTTTGTGCCGTTGGGCCTGTGGATTTCGGCCATCGCCGCCGGTGTTAATGTAGGCATTTTCAACCTCATCGGTATGCGCTTGCGCCGTGTGCCCGCGTCGCAGATTGTGCTGCCGCTGATTAAGGCGAACAAGGCTGGCCTTGACGTTAATGTTAACCAGCTGGAGGCGCATTATCTGGCAGGCGGTAACGTTGACCGCGTTATCGATGCTTTGATTGCGGCGCACAGAGCGCAGATTGAGCTGAGCTTTGAGCGTGGCTGTGCTATCGACCTGGCAGGCCGTAACGTGCTGGAGGCTGTGCAGATGAGCGTTAACCCAGAGGTTATCGAAACTCCGGTAGTAAGCGCTGTTGCCAAGGACGGCATCGAGCTGAAGGTTAAAGCGCGCGTAACCGTGCGCGCCAACATTGACCGCTTAGTAGGCGGTGCCGGTGAAGCAACGATTATTGCGCGTGTCGGCGAAGGCATTGTAACTAACGTAGGCTCCAGCGCCGACCACAGCAAGGTACTGGAAAACCCCGATTATATTTCCAAAACAGTTTTGGATAAAGGCTTGGATGCAGGTACTGCCTTTGAAATTCTTTCCATTGATATTGCGGACGTAGATGTAGGCCGTAACATTGGCGCTGCGCTGATGACCGACCAGGCGGAGGCAGATAAGCGCATTGCTCAGGCACGTGCTGAGGAACGCCGTGCGATGGCTGTGGCCAAGGAGCAGGAAATGAAAGCCTATACGCAGGAAATGCAGGCGAAGGTTGTGGAAGCACAGGCTAAGGTTCCGACTGCTATGGCGGAGGCGCTGGCTAACGGCCGCTTGGGCGTAATGGATTACTACCGCCTGAACAATATTCAGGCAGATACGCAGATGCGCCGCACGATTGCTGAGGTAAGCCCGGAGGGCGAGGAAAAGCCTGAGGGCAGCAAATAAGCGAGGTGCAGCTTATGGGTGGTTTGTTTGACAGTGATTTAATCCCCCTGCTTTTCATCCTCGTAATGCTGGCCAACGTATTTTTGGACAGGCGCAATCGCCGCCGCAGACGCAGGCAGCAGGAGCTGCCGGAGGCAACGGCGGAGCAGCAAACACAAGCCAAGCCTAAAGATCTTGCCGCCGAATTTGAACGCCGTCTGAAAAAAACGACGGAGGAAGCACAGGCGCGCCGGCGTCAAAGCAGCCAGGGCGTAGTGCATGACGGAACGCGCGTGCGTCGTGATGACGACAGCAGAGTTCACCGTGACGGCGAAGCAATGCATGACCATACCGGCAGAATTCACCGTGAAAACGAAGCCCTCGTGCATGACAAGGGCAAGGTTTATTACGATCCCCGCGGTGATTACAGCTACGACGAAGCAAAGATGAACGCTGCCGCAGCGGCGTTTAATGCGCACTACGCACAGCAGGCGCAGTCTGCGCTGAAAAAGCGCGTGAAGCTGAAGCATGCGGCGCTGGTCAACGGCATTATCATGGCAGAGGTATTGGGAAAACCGCGCGCTCTTAACCCCTATGAGGAGCGCTGATTTAAAGATTCTCGCAAACAGTAAGGAGATGTTGGAGAATGCTGGAAAAGTTGGATTTGAGTAAAAAAGTGTCCAAGGAAGATTACAACAAGCAGATGGATGTGCTGGGTGAACGCCTGGGAAAGGCGCAGCGCCTGGCCCGCGATGCCAAAAGACCGATTATCATCGTGTTTGAGGGCTGGCGCGGTGCGCGCCGCAGTGCGCTGATTAACGAAATGATGCAGCAGATGGATGCCCGCGGCTTTAATGTTTATTCCAGCGTGCGTTTGCGCGGCGTAATGCAGGAGCAGCCGTTTTTCAGTGCCTTCTGGAAGCGTTTGCCGGCGTTGGGACATATTGCAGTTTATCACCGCAGCTGGTATTATCTGAAAAACGCCAACGAGCTGGCGGATAAGGCAGAGGACGCTTCCAAATATCCCGTTGTTTCCTTCGAGCATATCAACAACTTTGAAAAAATGCTCACGGACGATAATTATCTTGTGCTCAAATTTTTCCTGCATCTGTCACCGGAGCAGCAAAAGAAAAATATCGCCAAGAATGCCAAAACATTGGGCAAGGCGTGGCGTGACCTGAATCCGGCGATTGATGAAAGCGAAGATTACGATAAATTTTTACCGCATTACGAAAAAATGCTGGAGGCTACCGATACGGTAAACGCTCCCTGGCACCTGATTGCCGATGATGATCCGCGCAGCGCGCGTCTGGAGGTTTTCACCAAGATTGCCGATGCTATCGAAAAGGCTGTGCAGATGCCTGCCGAGCCTGCTGCCGACAAGCGCACCGCGGCAACCTACGATGTGCTGAGCAGGATTGATGCCAACAAGGAGCTTACCAAGGAAGAATATAAGGAAAAGCTGGATAAGTACCAGAAAAAGCTGACACAGCTGCAGATTGAGATGTTCAAGGCGCAGATTCCTGTAGTCATTGGCTTTGAGGGCTGGGACGCTGCCGGCAAGGGCGGCGCTATCCGCAGACTGACGGCGGCACTGGACCCGTTGGGCTTCCATGTGCATCCGATTGCGGCGCCGAACGTGGTTGAAAAGCAGTTCCATTATCAGTGGCGCTTCTGGACCAGACTGCCGCAGCCTGGCACCATAGCAATTTTTGACCGCACCTGGTACGGACGTGTCATGGTAGAGCGTATCGAAGGCTTCGCCAAGCCGCAGGAATGGCAGCGTGCCTACGATGAAATTAAGGATATGGAGGCGCAGTGGAGCGAGCACGGCATTGCCATCGCCAAATTCTGGCTGCAGATTGACAAGGATGAGCAGCTGCGACGCTTCAATGATCGCCAGAATGACCCCAACAAGCAGTGGAAAATTACGGACGAGGATTGGCGTAACCGTGATAAATGGGATGCCTATGAAGCAGCAGTCAACGAAATGCTGGTGCGCACCGACACCTCCTATGCACCGTGGACCGTGGTTGAGGGCAACAACAAATATTATGCCCGCTTAAAGGTTTTGAAAACAGTTATCGATTTGTTTGAACGCAAATTGGCAGAAAAACATCAGTAAAATACAAGAGATATCAGCGTAATTTTGCGCTGATATTTTCTTAATACATTATAGATACTCGGAGAGGAAATGCTTTGTCCTGGATAATCAAAAACTATATTAAAGAAACAAGAGAAAATGAAACCGGCGCGCAGGTTTATCCGCCGGGGTTACGCCATTCGGTAGCATTTATTTACCCCAACGTCTACCATCTGGGCATGTCGAACCTGGGAATGCACATTCTGTATCAGATGATTAACGAGCGCGGCGACAGTGCCTGCGAACGCTTCTTTTTGCCGGATAAACGCTTGCAGCAGGAGCATATCAAAAGCAAAACACCGCTGCTGAGCCTGGAAAACCAGCGTCCGCTGGCAGATTTTGACGT
>CAKQHU010000123.1 GCA_934234275.1 uncultured Phascolarctobacterium sp. | reverse complement strand
CTGTAAGCATAGTTACGAGCATTACGAGCAACAGTGCCCATAAACTAGTTTTCTTTGCCATTGATAAAACCTCCTTGAAAATACCGCAGCAGTTGCCGACGGTTATTATTACTGTCACGTTTTTGTATACACATTGTCTACAAAAACGCAACAATACTTTACTTAAATTTAACATAAAATTTACTAAACTGCAAGATAATTCCCGAAAGTCGCACTGTTTTTTAATTTTAGTAAGCGGCAATGTGGTGCATTTTATTTTAACTAAGTGCGTTATAAATCTCAGAATTTGTTTGAACAATATTATTGAAGCAATAAAAAAGGCCGGCAGATAAACTGCCGGCGCAGGTCCGCATTAAATAATCGGCGATACGTTCAATGCCATGGGGCCGTGTTTACCGCGTGACAGATGATAGGAAACACGCTGGCCTTCCTGCAGACAGCGATAGCCGTCGGAACGGATGGCTGAAAAATGCACGAAAACCTCCTGACCGTTGCGTGCTTCTATAAATCCGTAGCCTTTGTTATTATTAAACCATTTTACTGTACCAATACTGAGCATAAATTAGCACCTTCTTTGACAAATATTATACTAACAGCTGTTGTAATGGATTATAACATACAATCTTGCAGAAAACAAGAAAAATTCAGAAAATTAAAACGAAATAATTAGAGTAAGAAAAAAATCTTACTCTAAGATACTCCATTTGTCGAAAATATGCAGCTTGTTGCTGTAAAGCTGTATCCAGCGGCCGACGAGAATGGCTGCGGCAATCGTGCCTACGCCTACGCCGCGCATAGCGCTGAAGTGCATAAAGGAAATTGCCAAACTGATAGCAACGAGTGTGCAGTCAAAGCAGTTTTTGATGATGCTGAATTTAATTTTGCTGACGAAGGCAATAACCAGGACGATGCCCTCGCCGGCAGCAACGAAAATTTTGGCGCGGATGCAGAGAAAAACGCCGAAGGCCAGGATGATGGTGCTAAGAATACAGTCAAACCATTGCCAAAACAAAGTATCCGGCGCTACCCAGCTCAGCAGGTTCATCGAAAAATCTATGCAGTAGCCGAAGGCGAGAAGTGTTACCAGCTGGCCTAACAGCTCACGCCAGTAAATTTGCCGCAGCAGAATGGGCTGGGCAATAATAAAAAGCAGATTCAGGACAATAGTTATTTCACCGATGCTCCAGGGCGTAAACATACTCAGAACCCATGGTACACTGGAAATTGGTGAGGTGCCTAAATCAGCTTTACAGGAAAGAGCGATGCCGAGTGTCATGGTAAAGATGCCGACGAGAAACATACAGCAACGCTGCGGAAAATATTGCTTGTGCAAGCTAAGAACCCCTTTGAAAAAAATAAAAGACGCCTATGTACGGTAGTCATTACTATACAAGAACGTTATACATATTATACCATTTTTGTATGAAATACACAATACGGCTTGTCGGCGGGTGTAAAGCCTTTGCTTTTCAGCGGTTGATGTAGTACAATAATATATTGAAGAAATATATCCATAAAGGAGGATAACCTGTGATTCGTAAAACATCTGCCATGGTTGAGGCCGGTATTTTAGCTGCCGTTGCCATCGTTATGGCTTTGATAAGTATGTATGTGCCTGTGCTGGGCGCTTTCGTTAATTTTGTTTGGCCCTTGCCGATAGTTATCTGTGGCTGCCGTCACGGACTGAAGTGGAGCATTATGACGCTGCTGGTTGCCACCGTGATTATCGCGATGATTATCAGCCCGATTAATGCCTTTTTCCTGGCGGCTATTTTTGGCCTTTTGGGTTTGATTTTAGGCGAGTGTATGCGACGCCATCTGCCGCCAATGAAAATGATGCTTTACGGCAGTGTCGGCGCTGTAATTGCGCTGGTGCTGAATATTGTGCTGAGCTTCTGGGTACTGGGCATTGACCCGATTGAGATGATGTTCAGCTCCTTCCACCAAAGCCTGGAGCAGCTGACGGTTTATTACCGTGAGCATGGCATGAGTGAGGCTGATATCAAAAAGACTGTCGACGGTTATGCTGAAATGCTGCGCATGATGCGCATTATCATGCCGGGTGCATTCATGATGTGTGCGCCGTTGATGGCTTTTGTGAACTACATGGCAGCCAAAAAGATTCTTACGAAGCTGGGTGAAAGCTTTGAAGCTTTTCCTCCTTTTACGATGCTGCAGGTTCCCGGCTGGATTTTGTGGCCTTATGCTGCGTCCCTGTTTGCGGTAACCTATTATTATCAGCATGATCAGGCTAGCTGGATGTATACGCTGTCTGTCAACGTGCAGACGGTCTGCAGCTTTGTACTGGTTTTGCAGGGCATAGTGCTGCTGTACTGGTTTGTAGATACAAAGCATAAGCCGCGCTGGTGGGCCAATATCGGTATAGCGTTGCTCTTTATAGTGCCTATCTTTACCCAGATTATGGTTTATGTAGGTGCCTTTGATATTGTTATGGACTTCAGGAAAATCCGTCCTGCAAGCAGATTTAGAAAACAAAGGTAAAGTTCGGCAGCTGTGCCGGATTTGAGGTGAAAATAATGTTCAGTAGGTTTAACCGGAATATGAATTCCAAAGCGGATACTAATATTTATTTGCTGATAATTGTGCTGCTGGCAGTATTAGTCTGCTATCTGCAGCCTAAGCTGATTATCCCGGCGCTGATTATTTTTGGTATTATCTACTATTTCAGCCGCCAGAACCTTATCAACAGGGAAATCTTTTTCAGCAGCTATCTGGATAATATTATCCGCAATATTGAACGTACCAACCATTTTGCGGTGCGCAAGCTGGATGTAGGCATTGCAGTTTTTTCCAAAGATGGCAAGCTGCAATGGAAAAATGAATTGTTTGCCGCTTGGACAGGAAAAAGTAATCTGGAAGGCAAAAAGCCGGAGGAAATTCTGCCGTTGGCACAGAATGCTTTTGAGCTGATGAGCGTGCGTGACGGAGAGCAGGTTATCCAGATTGAGGATCATTATTACCGTATGCGCTATTACAGCGTAGAAACGCAGGAACACCACAGTAAAAAGGAAAATACCTCCAGCGGTCTGATGCTTTTTTTGACTGATGTTACAGATTATGAGCTGTTGCGCCAGAAATACAGCAATGATAAGCTGTGCCTGGCCTATGTGCGCTTTGATAACTACGAAGAGGTTATGCGCGGGTTGAGCGAAACCAATATGGCCAATTTGAATGGCGAAATCAACGAGCTGCTGACTAAGTGGGCTGCTTCCAAGCAGGGCTTTATCTGCCGTATGAACAAGGAAAGCAGTCTGATGGGCTTTTCCATGTCTGCCGTAATGGATATGATGGAAGATAAGTTCATGATTCTGGATAAGGTGCGCGAAATCCGCAGTGGCAATAAAATACCGCCGACTGTAAGTATAGGCGTAGCCTGCGACGGCGTTACGCTGGAGGAGCTTATCGGCAATGCCAATAAGAGCCTGTATCTGGCATTAGGCCGCGGCGGTGACCAGGCTGTAGTTATGAAGGATAAGAACACGCAGTTCTTTGGCGGCACGAGCAGTGTCGGTGCCAAAAGTACGCGTGTACGTGCCCGCATCGTGGCGCAGACTATTCATGAGCAGATGCTGCAGGCCGACCGTATCTTTGTTATGGGACATGTCAATGAGGATTATGATGCCATCGGCGCTACCATTGGTATGGCTAAGCTGGGCCTGTCGCTGGGCAAGGAAACCTATATTGTCAGCAGCGAGCATAACGCCTATTATAAGCGTATTACCGAGGTGCTGGATAATGAGAATATCATTCTTTCGGCTAACGAAACAAAGTATATAGATATAATGCGGAGCGGTGCCGATGCTTTGCCGTTGGTTACCAATAAGAGCCTTTTGGTTATCGTCGACCATCACCGTGAGGTGCTTTCTGCCAGCAAGGCTGTACTGCAGGCTTGCCGAAACCGCATTATCATCGACCATCATCGTCGTGCCGAGGATATTATCGGCGATACAACGCTGCTTTATCTGGAGCCTTCCAGCTCATCTACCAGTGAGCTGGTAACGGAGCTGATTGGTTACTTTGATGACCGGCTGGATATTACGCCGGCGGAGGCAACAGCCTTGTATGCCGGTATTGTACTGGATACGAAAAACTTCAATGTGCAGACAGGCGAGCGTACCTTTGAGGCTGCCGCTTTGCTGCGTCGTTGCGGTGCTAACCCGAATCTGATACGTCAGCTGTTTAAGGATGATCTGAGCTTTGTACAGCAGAAGGCTAAGCTGATAGCCGGAGCAAGAATGCCGATACCCGGTTTATCCATTGCCATTATGCGCAATGCCGATAATGATACTATGTCTTCCGTGCTTGCCGCGCAGACAGCGGATACTCTGATTACCATTGAGAGTGTAGC
>CAKQHU010000122.1 GCA_934234275.1 uncultured Phascolarctobacterium sp. | reverse complement strand
TACAAAAGCAACTACTTCCATTCTATTACACCCTTAACATCATCATATTGCACCTGCCAGATTCCCAGCTTTGTGGGAAAACGGTCAGGGATTCCGTGAAAGTCACTGCCGCCGCTCACCAGCAGTCCGCGCTCTTTGGCCAGTGCCAGCCAATGGGCCTGCGCCTGTGCATCCGCGCTGGGGTGCCACACCTCGATGCCGTCAAAAGGCTCTGCGGCTAAGAGGCGCTCGGGCAGAGTTTTATCCACCAGCTCCGAAGGATGTGCCAGCACAGCAATGCCGCCCGCCTCGTGAATTAGCGCCACTGCCTCATGCGGCGAGAGCTTGGGCTGCGGTACATACGCCGGTCCGCCGCGGTGCAGCAGTGCGTCGAAAACCTCCTGCACGGTAGCAAAATAGCCTTTGGCCACCAGTGCCTTAGCCACATGCGGACGGCCCACTGCCCTGTTCTTGGGGTCGCAGGCTTCTACCTCTACATGGTAGCCTAATTTTTCCAGCTTCTCCAGCATGGCATATAAACGGTGCTCGCGCGCATGGCGCATTTCGTCCATTTTCTTATGCAGCGCTTCACAGTCCATGGAAACGTGATAGCCTAAAATATGCACGGCATCATCCTCATACTGCGTTCCCAGCTCCACGCCGGTGAGGACGCGGATGCGTCCGTCGTAGCGTTTCGCCGCCTCGCGCGCTTCTGCCATACCGTTCCACGAATCATGGTCGGTGATGGCGATTACGCTGATGCCTTTAGCCACAGCCTCGTCCACCAGCATGGTCGGCGTGTAGCGTCCGTCGCTGAAGGTGCTGTGCAAATGTAAATCAACAAGCTGCGCAGCCATCACAGCATACCCGCCAGCTTGATAAGCGTCATAGTGCCAAAGGCAGTACCGCCCTTAACCTTGAAGCCCTCCGTCTTGGTTGCGGTGGAGGTGCCGCCGATATCCAGATGCGCCCACGGAATATCCTTGTCGACGAATTCGCCGATGAAGAGGCCGCCGGTGATGCAGCCGCCGGCACGTCCTGCACTGTTGAGCAGGTCCGCAACGTCGCTCTTGATGGCCTCCTTGCATTCAGGCAGAGAAGGCAGCTGCCAGTAGTTTTCACCGGCCATGCGTCCTGCCAGCTTAATCTGCTCCACCAGCTCGTCATCATTGGCCACAATACCGCTGGTTTCGTTGCCCAGGGCGATGATTACCGCACCGGTCAGCGTTGCGATGTCAATAACCTTCTTGGCACCCATGCGGCAGGCATACCAGACTGCGTCCGCCAGCACCATGCGTCCTTCCGCATCGGTGGAAACAACCTCGATGGTCTTGCCGTTGGCTGCACGCACAATGTCGCCGGGGCGTTGCGCCTTGCCGTCAGGCATATTCTCCGCGCAGGCCAGCACGCCGATAACGTTGCACTTCAGGCCTAAACGTGCGATGGCACGCATAGCGCCGAGCACAGCGCCCGCACCTGTCATATCGTCCTTCATCTCGCCCATGTTGTCGTCAGGCTTAATGGAAATGCCGCCGCTGTCGAAGGTAATGCCCTTGCCTACGAAAGCTGTATAGGGAGCGTCACCATTGCCGTTGTAGCGCAAGGCAACGAGGCACGGAGGGTTATGACTGCCCTGACCTACTGCCAGCAAAGCATGCATGCCTCTTGCCTCCATCAGGGTTTCGTCCATAATAGTAATTTCCAGCGGCAGCTCTTGCCCCAGCTTCAGGGCATCGTCAGCCATGGTCTGCGGTGTTACCACGTTACCGGGGTTATTCACCAGATCACGCGCATAGCACACTGCTTCCGCAGAGATTTCCGCAGCGGTAATGATTGCCGCCGCCTCCGGCACAGCGCTCAGCACGGCAGCCTCGCACAGCGGTGCCTCCTTTGCCTCGCTCTTGAAGCGGTTGAAGGTGTACGCGCCGAGGTACAGGCCCTCGACGAGCGCCTGCAGGTTTTTGCTGCGTTCGGCGTTCAGCAGGATAGGCGCAGCCAGTACAGCCTTTTGCGCCTTAGCCTTGTGCAAAGCGCGGGCAGCAGCGCCGGCAGCCTTACGGAAATTGTTCGGCTTACAGTCCTTGCCCTCGCCGCAGCCTGCCAAAAGCAGTGTCAGCAGGCCTTCACCCTGCGGCAGCACCAGTGTGGTTACGCTGCCTGCGTCATAAATATCGTCGTGCTGTGCGGTGTATGCCATCGCCGCTTTGGCTACAGCCTCCGGCAGCTCCAGCTTGTCGATAGCCGCCGCGCATTCCTTGCACAGAAAGAGGACAATACTGTCCGCGTCATTATAAGCTGCAGCGTTGAACTCCGCTGCGGTACATTGAATTTGGTTTAACATTTCCTGAACTCTCCTATCATTATTTATATTCTATTGCAGTCTGCAATTCGTTAAGCATCGTATTGCCGCTGGCGCGCTGCAACGACAAATCGCTCACCAGCACCTTCATCTCGCGCATCAGGCGTCCCTTGGAAAAATAAGAGCCCAGCGCGTGAATCGTGTACGGTGTCTGGTTAATATTGCCGATATACATCAGGCAGTGGCCATCCATATAAAGCGCTGCACCCGGCATCAGCTTGCTGATAACGGCGGCACGTTCCTGCGCACTGCCACTCAGCTTTTTCTTCGTGCCTGCAGTCAGCTCCTGTTGGTCGGCATTACGCGGCAGCACAATGCCCACAGTGCGGTAAGCATTGAACACCAGGCTCGAGCAGTCCACGCTGTTCTTCAAACCGCCCCAGCCATAAGGCTTGCCGTAAAATTTGAAGACGGAGCTCAGCAGATTATTGCTGGTATAGGGCAAATAACCGTAATGCACGGCAGAGGCAGCCTTCGGCACCAGCAGCTTCTGCTTCTGCAGCTGGCCCGCTTTAGTGCGCACTGGCGCAATCACCGTATAGGTATCGCTCTGCACACTGTCAACCGGCAGACGCGCTCCCTGCTGATAAAGCACCTGCTCGCCGTCCGTTTTCAGGTTATATTCCGCATCGGTAACAACCAGAAACTTCTGCGGCTTGACAAAGCTGTTCCAGGAATTCTTATCGGTCATAGCTACATTGAACTTGCTCACCCAGCCACTGTAGTTTACTGCCTGCACGTAGTAAAAATAACCGTTGGCACTGGTATGCAGCACAGCCACAGGCTCGCCGGGGTCCAACATAGTTTCCTGCAGCGCATCAAAATCCTTGTCCGCAGCGTAATAATACAGGCCCTCGCCCGTAGGCAGCGCGCGCACCGCAGTACGGCGTACCGTCACTGCATATTGCACGCCCACGCTTTTGGGAATAGCGCTGATATTGCTCTGCTTGCGCAGGATATTCTTATAGTTTTCACTCACCTTGTTGCCATGCAGATACAGGTCATCGTCAAGGATGGAATAATCCATAATCCTCGTTTTGAGAGCATCACCGCTCATCGTCGCAGGATAATTGGCCAGGTCAGGCATACTGCGGGAAGCAGCGCGCACCTTGGCGTTGAAGGCTGCCACACCCTTCGCATCCAGAATAACCGTATCACCGCTCTTGTTCTGCTCCGTCCAGTGCGACGGGTTCACCAGCGGCGGATAATTGGTAATGCCTGCGGCCGAAGCACCCAAGGGCAGCAGCAGTCCGCAAACAACGGCAGCTGTATATAAAAGCTTTGCTAATTGCAATTTCGTTCCTCCCTCCTGCAGCATTTGGCTTACTGCAAGTCATCTAAAATACTTGTAATATTATTATATTCTTTAGACATAACAAAAATCCTGCTTTCGTATATTAAAAAAGCTGATGTAAGCATTGGCCTACATCAGCGTAGATGCGATATTATTTCTGCAGATCCTTGGCATTGCCCGGTTTGATTTTGCTTTCGGTGCCTGTGAGCAGTCGATGGATATTTTCCTTGTGGCGCAAAACTACAAAGAAAGCGGCAACCACCGAGAAAATCACATAGGCAGAAGGATAATCCAAATACCATGCCAGCGGCGGCGTAAAGATGGCAGCCATAATGGAGCCAAGCGATACATAGCGCGTCAAAAGCACGCACACCAGCCAGATACCGAAGCTTGCCACCGCAACCTTAGGCATCATAAAAATCAACAGGCCCAGTGCGGTTGCAACGCCCTTGCCACCCTTAAAGCCCAGAAAAAGCGAATAATTGTGGCCCAAAAGCGCGCCCAAAGCAGTAACCACATCCAGCAGCGGATTGTGGAAAAAATAGCTCATAATACCAACGGCAAGAATACCCTTGAAGGCATCGGCAATCAGCACCAGCACCGCAGTCTTGGGACCGACGGTACGGAAAACGTTCGTTGTGCCGATATTCTTGCTGCCGTAGTTACGGATATCGATACCGTGAAAGGCCTGCACCAGCCATAAGCCGCTGGGAACAGAGCCGCACACATGACCGAGCACAAAGCCCAGCAGAAAATGTAATATACCCACCTCATTGAACATAACAAATCACCTGACTTTTATTTATTCATCCTCGTT
>CAKQHU010000121.1 GCA_934234275.1 uncultured Phascolarctobacterium sp. | reverse complement strand
GGTGATATGCGCACTATCCTGAAAATGCTCGATAAGGGCTGTAAATCTCATGATATAAAAGCATGGTGGGATACAATTATGACCTGGCCGAGCATGGATGAGGATTATGGAAATAATACTGCGCCGCTCTTTATTGAAGCGCTGAATCCGCTCTTAAAGGGCAAAGATTATTTTGTCGCTACCGACGTAGGTCAGCATCAGATGTTTACGGCACAACATTTGAAGGTAGAATATGCACGTCAGCTGATTACCAGCGGCGGACTGGGAACAATGGGGTTTGGTCTGCCTGCCGCTATGGGCGCAAAATTTGCCTGCCCGGATAAGAAGGTTATTTGTATCAGCGGTGATGGCGGCTATAAAATGACAGGCAGTGAGCTGTTTACATTAGCAAGCAACAATGTTCCTGTAGTTTCCGTTGTTTTCAATAACAGCGGCTTGGGTATGATCCGTCAGCTGCAGACAGTGCAGTTTAACAAACGCTTCATGGCTTGCGAATGTCCAGGTTACGTTGACTTTGTAAAATATGCGGAAGCCTTCGGTTTGGATGGAGAGCATGTTGCTACACCGGAAGACTTTGCTGCTGCAGTAAAGCGCGGCTTAGACAAGGACCATACCTATGTAATTGAGGTTGATATCGATCCTAAGGATATGGTAGTACCGATGGTTGCTCCCGGTAAAGGTGTAGACGAATTCGTCCGTGGCCTTGGGGAATAATTAAAAGGTAAGCACAGATATATAACGCAAAAGTCCGAATCTCTTCAAGAGGTTCGGGCTTTTTGTGTTATAATAATAGCAATGGTATGTTACAAGGAGGTGCAGCATGCTTAAGCTTATGCGTTTACTTACAATTGTATGTCTGTTTTTCGGCTTGGGTACGATGACGTATGCAGCGTCCCCTAATCCGGTAAGCTCTGCCTATATGCAGAGTTATTTTACAACAATCGCGGCAGCATCCTGTCTGGGTGTTTATCTTCCGCATACTTCTCAGGAGTTTGACTATCTGCGCAGCTATGGCTGGCAGATTGAAAGCCAGCAGGGAAATGACGGCAAGGTAGAGATGAATTATGCTGTTGCCAAAAATTATTTTCCTCAGGTTAACAAGCAAATATATTTGGTGACCTTTCGCGGCAGTGCCAGCAAGAGCGATTGGAAGATTAATCTGGAAACGAAAAAGGTTAATTACGGCGGTTCTACCTTAGCGGAGATGCAGGAGCTGGCGGCGCAGCCTGTGCCTAAGGATGGTCCGGCGGTGCATGCAGGCTTTAACAGCTATGTAGATGCGGTATTGCGTAGCGGTGTAGTTGATGAGAACGGCAAGCTGAGAGGGCTTTTCAAGCGCGTAAGCGAGGATCCTGATGCGTATCTTGTGCTTACAGGTCACAGTCTTGGCGGAGCCACAGCGACGCTGTTGGGCGAGCGTTTAGCGAGCCTGGGAATGCCCAAGGAAAAATTTGTTGTTATTACCTTTGGTGCTCCGGCGATTGGCAACAGCGCCTTTGCGGAGCAGTACGGTGATAAGATTAAGCTGGTGCGTATCAGCAACACGGCGGACCCTGTGCCAGGCAGCCTGCAGACGTTTTTCGGCGGCTATAAGCAGTTCGGCGAGCCGGTGAAGTACAGCCTTTCCAACAAAGTAAGCAATCTGCAGCATGCTATGGCTATGTATTTTGATTACAGCATCAGCGAATACTACAAAGAGCGTGACAAAGAGATAAGCATGGGACGCCTGGAGCCTGTTACGGATAGAAAAATTACGCAGCAGCCCGTAGTAGCTGTTTGGGTAAATACCTCCGACAGTCTGAAAAAGCTTGCCTATGTAACGGATATCAAGCGTTTTGTGCTTGACGAATATCGCAAAATGCTACCAAGCTATATTATTATGGAACGCAATCTGCCTAAGGATGCCTATACAACACAGGATTTGCTGAAGCTCAGTAAGGAGGCCGGTGCGGAATATATGCTTGTCTGCGGCATGGATGGCAGTCAGGCTCCCAAGGAGGGTTATTGGTATCTGACGTTGGAGCAGGCTTTGGTTGATAAAAACGGGCGCATGCTGGCGCTTGGCAGCTTCGGACGCAAGGTATCGCCGTCTGTAGGCAACATTCAGGCTGCGGGCGAAAACCTGTGGCAGGCACGCGAAGCCTTGTGCGAGCAGCTTCCGTTTATCGTAACGCAGCATGAAGCTAACTTGGGATATTAGAACGTTAAATAGTGGAGGATGAGGATATGGATTTAAGTGAATTGGAGGGCGAGTTGGCAAATTGTCAAGCCTGCCCCTTACGTCAGGATGCTATTGCGCCCGTAGGCTGGTACGGTAATCCCGAAAGCCCGATTGTGTTTGTAGGGGAGGGCCCCGGCCAGGTCGAGGATGATTACGGCTGTCCGTTAATCGGTCCGTCCGGACAATTGCTAGACAAGGCTCTGTGGGCAGCCAAGATGACGCGTGACAGAGTATTGACCACGAACGTGATTAAATGCAGACCGAAGAATAACCGTACGCCGGATATTGCCGAAGCAGATTTTTGCGCTAAGCAGTGGCTGCAGCGTGAGCTGGAGATTATTCAGCCAAAAGTAATCGTGGCCTTGGGCAGTGTGGCGCTGCATTGTCTGGGACGTCCCGATATGCGCATTACGCGCGACCGCGGTATGTGGTTCCGCACGGAGCAGGGCTTTGACTGCATTGCTACTTACCATCCGGCGTACTTACTGCGTCAGTACGGCAAGCAGTTGGTAGTATCCAAATGGGATGTATTCCATGACCTGGAGGCAGCTCGCGAGCGTGCTGCACTTTTAGCACCGGGTTATCAATTTATGTCCGAGGAAAAGCCTGAGCTGTTTAAAATTTTTAAGAAACGTGTACGCTGAAAAGCAAGCTGTTGCAAATAAAAAAGCGTTCTGCCGTAATTTTGCGGCAGAACGCTTTTTTGTTGTGTGCTTACGATATTAAATAATCTTAGTGGTCCAGTCTTCAATGTTCCAAACCTTATCTACCCAATCTTCGTAGAATTCCGGTTCATGGGAAACAAGCAGAACGCTGCCCTTGAATTCCTTCAGCGCACGCTTAAGCTCGTCTTTTGCGTCAACATCGAGATGGTTGGTAGGTTCGTCCAGTACCAGCCAGTTGACATCCTTCAGCATTAGCTTGCACAGGCGCACCTTGGCAGCTTCGCCGCCGCTGAGGACGAAAACCTTACTGGTGATGTGCTCATTGGTCAGACCGCAGCCTGCGAGTGCTGCACGCACCTCGTAGTTGGTCAGGCCGGGATATTCGTTCCAAACATCATCGAGAGCAGTATTCTCGTTCTTTTCGCGTTCCTCCTGCTCAAAATAGCCGGGTTCCAGAAATTCACCCAGTTCAACCTTGCCGCTGACAGGCGGAATGATGCCTAAAATAGTTTTCAGCAGGGTGGTTTTACCTAAGCCGTTGACACCGCGGATAGCGATTTTCTGACCGCGTTCCAGATTAAAGGTAACAGGACGGGTGAGCGGGCTGTCGTAACCGAGCACCAAATCCTTTGCTTCTACGATGAAGCGGCTGGGAGTGCGTGCCTCGGTGAATTTGAAGGTCGGTTTCAGCTTTTCACGCGGCTTTTCAATCATTTCCATCTTATCGAGCTTGCGTTGACGGCTTTTTGCCATATTGGTGGTAGCAACACGCGCCTTATTGCGGGCAATGAAGTCCTCCAGCTTAGCAACCTCCTGCTGCTGACGCTCGTAAGCTGCAGCCTTCTGGGATTGATAGATGGCGTACATTTCCTGGAATTTATCGTAGTCACCGCTGTAACGGGTAAGCTCGCAGTTTTCCAGATGATAGATAACATTGACCACCTTGTTGAGGAAGGGAATGTCATGGGAAATCAGAATAAAGGCGTGCTCATAGTTCTGCAGGAACTTGGTGAGCCATTCGATATGCTCAACGTCCAGATAGTTGGTAGGCTCGTCCAGCAGCAGAATTTGGGAGTTCTGCAGCAGCAGCTTAGTAAGCAGAACCTTGCTGCGCTGACCGCCGGAAAGCTCGCTTACGTCTTTATCAAGACCGATGCTGCCAAGACCGAGGCCGTTGGCAAATTCTTCGATTTTGCTGTCTAATGAATAAAAACCGCTGTGCTCCAGCTCAGACTGGATTTCGCCGACGGTGTTCATCATTTTATCAAGCTCTTCGGGAGAAGCATCGCCCATTTTATCGTACAGCTCCAGCATCTGCTGCTCCATAGCGTACATGCCGTCGAAAGCAGTACGCAGAACTTCGCGGATGGTCATGCCCTTTTCCAGGGTGCTTTGCTGGTCCAGATAACCGACGGTAACCTTACCGGGCCATTCAACCTTGCCTTCGTCAGGCAGTACATGACCGGTTACGATATTCAAAAAGGTGGATTTGCCTTCGCCGTTTGCGCCGACAAGACCTACGTGTTCACCGCGCAGGAGCTTAAAGGAAACGTTTTCTAAAATCTGGCGGCCGCCAAAGGAGTGGGAAACATTGGTGACGTTTAAGTAGCTCAT
>CAKQHU010000120.1 GCA_934234275.1 uncultured Phascolarctobacterium sp. | reverse complement strand
AAACCATTAATACCTACTTTTGTCATAATAATTTCCTCCTTAATTCTGAGAGAATCTAAATTTTGCACAAATGTGCTCAGTAACAAATTAATAAAGCGCAGCTTTTGGCTTATTGCTCCTTGGCCATTTTAAGAATCTCATGCGCTGCGGCCTCGTCGGTAATCAAAATATCCTGTCTGGAAGCACGGATAACCGATAAAATTGCGGCAGCCTTCGATTTACCTCCGGCAATACCGATAATTGTGCCGATGTGCTGCAAATCCTGCAGCATCAGGCCGGCATTGTTAGTCATATAAACCTGTCTGCCGTCCAAAGCGCAATACTGGCCAAACGCCTCACCTACAGCACCGTCCGCCTCCAGCTTGGCAATTACCTCGCTGCCTAAGCGTCTGTGTCTTGCCATAACACTGGCACGGCCTACACCGTGGACAAGAATGTCCGCCTGCTTGATAATATCAACAACAGCGCGTACACCGATATCCTCTTTAAGAATACTGTTTAAGATATCCTCGCTTACACAGTCGGGAACATAAAGCTGACGGTAGGATGCTCCAAGCTTTTGCGCCAGGACAGTTGCAATCGTATTAGCCTGCAGTTCCACATTGTCACCCAAGCCACCGCGGGCCGGTACAACCACCGTATTAGGCTGGGAACCGGAAACATTGGCTGCCATCGCTGCCATAGTAGTACCGCCGCTGACAGCAACTATATGCTTATTGCCATCGCTCAGCAGTTTGCTGAGAATATGCGCTGCAGTACGGCCGATTTCACGTTTGACAACGTCCTCCTGGTCCGAATCACCGGGAAGAATGACAACCTTGCCAATCTTCAGCGTATCACTGAGAGTGCTTTCCAAAAACGAAATATCCTGCAGCTTGCGTACATAATCCGCCAGCTCCTTAAGAATATCCGCTCCCTCATCAGTTACACTCATGCCGCTGGAGGAAAAATCCAACAGGCCGCTTTTCTTAAGAAAATCAACCTGAGCACGCAGAACTCTTTCGCTCAGTCCCAGTCTTGCAGCCAGAGCACGTCGGCCTATCGGCGCTTCGTGGCTTACCTGACGCAGAATCTGGTAACGCTGTACGAGCAGATCTGTCAGCTCCGGTACAATTTTCTTTTGCAGATTAATAATACTATCCATAACCAGTTACATCCCTTGACGTGTTTTGTCCCTCGTGGTACTTTTCGTGTCCCACGGATTCAATACAAATAAGTGAATTATTTGTCTATAGCTCATTATAGCATACTCTAATTGAGAAATAAAGTGCTGTATTAGTGTTTATCGAAAAATTTTTGTTAAAATCAGTCTTTGATTAGCTGTTGCTAACTTAAACTGTCTGAAAATAGTTTTTTTCTGCTGATTTATTCACAAAGCGCAAAAAAAGAGCCGCCGCATTGCGCAGCAGCTCCAAATTTTTATCTGTTATTAACTGTTTCTGGATACATATCATGCATGAAAAGACGCTTCTTCGCAGCCTGCTCCCATTCGGTTCCCGGCTTGCCGTAGTTGGCATACGGATCGATGGACAGACCGCCGCGTGGCAGGAATTTGCCCCAAACCTCAATATATTTAGGCTCCATCAGCTTGATAAGATCCTTCATAATGATATTTACGCAGTCTTCATGGAAATCACCGTGATTACGGAAGCTGAACAGGTACAGCTTCAGAGATTTGCTTTCTACCAGACGTTCATCCGGTACATACGAAATATAGATAGTCGCAAAATCCGGCTGTCCTGTCATCGGACACAGGCTGGTAAATTCCGGGCAGTTAAATTTAACCCAGTAATCGTTTTGCGGATGCTTATTTGGGAAGGACTCCAGAACCTCCGGCGCATAATCGCTTTTATAAGCAGTTTTATGGCCTAACAAGCTTACGCCCTGCAATTCTTCTTTACTTCTGCCACTTGTCATTATTGCTTACCTCCATCAAATGCAAACAGTTTACCTGCTCCCACACGTTCCAAAGCGGTAACCAGCATTACACTTGCGATACCGCAGATGCACTGACCAATCAGCAGACTGCTTGCCAGTACAATATAAGGAATATCCAGCAGTACGCTCAGCCATACAGGAACACCAAGTCCCGGTACAAAGGTAACCGCAGCCCAGATAATCCAGTTGCCGCAGCCGCGACGCTTAGCAAACACAATAATGCTCGTTGTTACGATACCGACAATGAAGCCACCGATAATATCCGGCAGACCAAGACCGCCCATCACCGTGTTGCTGACAACATTTGCCAAGCCAAACGGTAAAATCAAAAACGGGAAAATAGCGCTCAAGCCATACAGCGCAGTAGCAATACGAATCTGATACTGACCAAAGGCAAAGCTTTGGGTGCAAATCATCACAACAATATATAAAGCAATGCATAATGCGGAAAATACTAATTTCTGGTTACTTAAACTCTTCATTATCCTTACCTCCTTCAAACCTCTGCTAAGGGATCAACAACACCGTTGGCAGCAAATGCTGCCTCACGGTCAATACAGGTACCGCACTTATGACAGGGCTTTTCGCCACCGTCATAACAGCTCCATGTAAGCTCATAGGGAACGCCCAGGCGCAGGCCCTCGGCAACTATATCTTTCTTTGTTTTGTCAACAAAGGGAGCAACCAGACGCACCTTACGGCCGCTTCCCAGATATACTGCCAAATTCATCGATTCGTTAAATTCGACGCTGCAATCAGGATAAGCGTTGCCTGCAGCATCATCGGCATGGGGACCGTAGTAAATCTCATTGCATTCATATTCCAAGGCAATGCTTGCCGCAGCAGACAAAAACAAGCCATTACGGAACGGCACATAGGTGCTTACAGGCTCACCCTTGCTTTCCTTCAGCTGCTCAGCATAGGACGCATGCGGAACGCTTTCCTCCGAGCCCTGCAGCAGAGAGCATTTGCTGTGTGCAAAAATCTTTGACAAATCCATATGCAGCAGCTCTACATGATAATAATCGGCAATAGCCTGCGCTGCTGCAAGCTCCTTGGCATGCTTCTGACCATATGACATAGACAGGGCCAAGACATTATCGCCGTATTTTTCTTTTGCCAGTGCCAGACAAGTTGAGCTGTCTACGCCACCGCTTAATAATACCAAAACCTTCATTTTTCCTCCCAAATAATGAGCGGGCAAAGTCCACAAAATATAAAAGGATTCCGTCCGCTACAGACGAAATCCTTGCATACATAAAAAATACCGGCCGGCGCCAGTACATCGCCCGTAGTTTTATTTATAGACAGGATGGTTACGAACTGTCTGTTATGAACTTCTAGGATATTATACAGCATATCGCGCTATTTGTCCAGTATAAGAAAATAGCATAATCAAAAACAGACACCGCCAACACACTTAAAGTATGTCGAGGTGTCTGTCTTAAAAGCGTTGCAGCTTATATCTTGTTATTTAGACAATAGCTTTATCAGGCTTTACAAAGAACCAGGCAATAGCACCGCAGATACCGGTTACAGCAGTTGCTGCCAAAGCAGCCTGCCAGCCATAGTTGGTTGCAAACCAGGCGGTAACAGTAGGTGCCAGTACGCCGCCGATATTGCCCCAGAAGTTCATCCAACCGGATACGGAACCGGCAAATTTACCGCCCATGCTGATTACACTGGACCAGGAAGCACTCATGGTCAAACCGAGAGAGCCTAAAGATACGGAAAGCCAGAGAACATTCATCATTGGATCGGCTGTACGGGTAGAAATGTACAGTGCACCGGCACAAAGAAGAATACCTGCTGCACCGGTTGCAGTCTTAACCATGTTCTGAGACATGCCGCTGCGCAGCAGTTTATCGGAATAGTGACCGCAAAGAGTAACCACAGCCATCAGAGAAATCCAGGGAGCAGCTGCCCAGATGCCCATTTTTGCTAAGGAGAATTTGTGCACCTCCATGAGGTACATCGGCAGCCAGGCCAGGAATACGTACATGATATAGTCAGTAATCAGGAACTGAATGCCCAAAGCCCAAAATTGGGATGAACGCAGCAGCTTACCCCACGGAGCAATCTGTTTTTCACCGGTTGCTTCCACACGGCCTTCGTTAATATGAGCCAGTTCTGCTTCATTAACATAAGGACTGTCCTTCGGATCATCTGTAACATATTTATGCCATGCCCAAGCCAAAATCAGACCAACTACACCAAAGCTGAGGAATACATGATGCCAGCCAAAGGTTGTCATAAGCCATACTACAACAGCAGGACCGACTACAGGACCAAAGAAGCAACCATTAAGAATAAAGGAGCTTGCCTTGCCCTTTTCGTCTTTATTAAACCATTTGTGTTCCGCCATTGCGAACGCAGGATAAATAGGTGCTTCGCCCAAGCCAAACATCAAACGTACAATTGCAAAGGTATACTTACCGCTTGCCACAGCAGTCAAGGCAGTAAATACAGACCACCAGCCGCAGGCAATAGAACCGGTAAAGCGATGGCCGAATTTTTCAGCCAGCATACCTCCCGGAACCTGCATTAAAGCATAACCGGCGAAGAAGAAGGATTGAATAAGGCCCATATCAATTTTTGTAAAGCCGAATTCCTTCATGATTAC
>CAKQHU010000119.1 GCA_934234275.1 uncultured Phascolarctobacterium sp. | reverse complement strand
CAAATCTTATCAACAATAAAATATGTTCTGGCTACGCGGTAACGCTCAGCCTCCATAATTGTCAGCACCTTTTGCGCTGCCTTTTCCGCAACATCATTAACGATGATATAGTCATATTCCGCTGCGTAGGTCAGCTCACTAGCTGCGGAAGCCATACGGCGCTTAATAACATCCTCACTGTCGGTACCACGTTTATAAATACGTGCGGAAAGCTCATCTAAGGAAGGCGGTACGATGAAAACAAATACGCCCTCGGGGAAGCGCTTTTTAATCTGCAAAGCGCCCTGAATATCAATCTCCAGCAATACGTCACGGCCGGATTCCAGCTGCTCCTCCACGTATTTGCGCGGTGTGCCGTAATAATTGCCGTATACCTCGGCATATTCCAACAGCTCGCCCTTTTCAATCATCTGCTTAACCTCGGGAATTGTCTTGAAGAAATAGCTCTCTCCGTCAACCTCACCCGTGCGCGGTGCGCGTGTAGTAACAGAAATAGAATAACCTAAATCCGGCAGCTGGTCTCTCAGCATCTGGCAAATAGTTCCTTTGCCTGCTCCCGACGGACCGGATACTACAAGAAGTACTCCCTTGGGAGTAACATTATCAATATCGTTGCTCATGATCCAATTACTCCTCTTCTTCAGAATCAGCAGTTTGTGCCACCAGACGGTTAGCTACAGTTTCCGGCTGTACCGCAGACAGGATGATATGACCGCTGTCCACAACAACTACAGCACGAGTACGACGTCCGTAGGTTGCATCCACAAGCATGCCCTTATCACGGGCTTCCTGGATAATACGTTTAATCGGTGCCGATTCCGGACTGATAATAGAAATAATGCGGTTGGCTGCGACAATGTTGCCAAAGCCGATATTAACTAGCTTTATATCCATAACTTCCTCCAGTTTTATTCGATGTTCTGAATCTGCTCACGGATTTTTTCTATTTCCGCCTTAATTTCTACAACAATCTGCGCCATAGTGTAATCGTTGGCTTTGGAAGCAATGGTGTTTGCTTCACGGTTGAATTCCTGGATAAGGAAGTCGAGCTTACGTCCTACCGGCTGGTCGGAAGCGATAATAGTCTTGAATTGCTTGATATGGCTCTTAAGACGGACAATTTCTTCCGTAATGCTGGTGCGGTCAGCAAAAATTGCAACCTCCTGCAGCAGGCGCTCCGGCTCAACCTTGATATTGTTATCTGCCAGGAGATTGGTCAGACGTTCCTGCAGCTTAGCCTGATATTCTTCCACAACTAAGGGAGAACGCTCCTCAATCTGTGCCAGCTTTTCGGCAATCAGATCTGCACGGTAAATAAAATCACCGTAGATATTGCCGCCCTCTGTTTCACGCATAGCTACCAGATTAGCAACAGCCTGCTCAACAGCCTGCTCAACCTTGGGCCAAACGCTTTCTACATCAAAAAAGCCTTCCTTAACGTTAATCACGTCAGGGCATTTTGATAAATAGAGAATTTCTGCAGCAGCGTTAATGCCTGCAGCGTCAGCTCCGATAGCAACGCCTACCTCCTGCAATGCCTTATGATAGGCAGCAGCAAGGTTTTTATCAACCTTCAGAGTGCAGTTGCCGCTGACATTATAATCAGCAGTAATAAACACATCAATGCGTCCACGGCTAACGGTTTTTAAAATAGTTTTACGGATTTTATCCTCCAAAGGATTCAAAAATCTTGGCAAACGGATAGCAACCTCGTTATACCGGTGGTTTACGGTCTTCATTTCAATGTTAACAGAAAAATCCGCATCCTCGTAGGAACCACGGCCGAAACCGGTCATACTTTTTAACACAGGCTTCCTCCTCCATCTTCACCAGTAAAGGTGATTTTTTTCAGCTTAAAAGATAAGTATTTTTTGCTTCAATCTTATCTTGAAAATCTATTATACCATATTTCTCTAATGATTTCAGCATTTTTCTTCGTTTTTCGTCGCATAGATAAAGAAATGGCCTATTTTTGTTTTGCTATACTTGTTGCAGGTAATGGAGTATAATATGATAAATTAATAAATTGCATTGTATTCCCGCAGGTTCAAAAAACTTTGCCGAGCCCGCACCGAAAGGAGTCCCTATGAATATCGAAGGCTTAACTTTAAAGCTGCTTACAGATACATTGAATGAAGAGTTGCTGGGCAGCAAAATATATAAGGTATATATGCCTAATCCGCAGTCACTTCTGCTGCTCGTCCGTAGGACACGCGATACAAGCAGCCTGCTGGCGGATATGCACAACGGCAGCTGTGTGCTTTATCTGCCGCAGCAGCTGCCGGAAAACCCGGAAACTCCGCCCACCTTCTGCATGCTTCTGCGCAAGCATCTAGAGGAAGGACGCATCACAAAAATCAGCCAAAGCGGCCTGGACCGCATTATTACACTGGAAATAGATCTTTTAGGTGCCTCCAGTAAAATTATTACCAAAAAGCTGATTTTTGAGCTTACCGGTAAAAACAGCAATATCATTCTTACGCAGGATGATGTTATTATCGACTCTTTGAAGCATGTAAGCGCAGCCCAGAGCAGCTATCGCACTATCCTGCCGGGCAAAGCCTACATCGCACCCCCGCCGCAGGAAGGACTTAACCTTTTGACAGATGATCCGGCAAAAATTGTGCAGGCTGCCAACAGTCTACCGGCAGCCAACTTTGCCAAGGCCTTTATCAGCGCTACCACCGGTGTCGGCAAAATGACAACAATGGAGCTTTTAGCCGCTGCGGATATTCTGCCGCAGGAGATACGTCTAGAAACCTCCGCCTGTCAGTCCCTGGCGCAGGTTATCGGCAAGCTGCAGGCAGATATGCAGACGCAGGCAGCCAAGCATCCTGTCTATGCGCTCATCAGCCGTACCAATCAGGTAAAAACCTTGCTGGTATTGCCTCCGCAAAATGTGCAGGAAGGCATGCAGGTCAAAGAATTTGCCGATATCAACAGTGCGCTGAATTTTGCTGTCAGCCTGAAGCCTATCCAGCTTCCACGCCACGAACAGCTGCAAAAGCTGGTGAACAGCGAAACCGCCAAACTTAAGAAAAAGCTGCAGGCTCTGCAGGAGGATTTAGCTCATGCCGCCAATGCAGAAGAACAGCGTATGCTGGCAGATACTATCATGGCCAATATCTATCAGATAAAAAAAGGCCAGACAAGCGCCGCGCTGATTAATATTTATGACGGCGAACCGGTTACGGTCAGCCTTTCTCCCATCCTTTCGCCTACGGAAAACGCACAGGCCTACTACAAGCGCTATAATAAGTACAAACGCGCTCAAACCGAAGTGCGTATCCAGCAGGAATCTACGGAAGAAATGCTTGCTTATCTGGAAAGCTTGGACGCTTCGCTGCTTACCGCTACAACAAAGGAAGAAATTGAAGAAATCAATCAGGAAATGCTCGGCAGCGGTTTGCTCAAGGATACAGGTAAAAAGAAAAAAAATGCCGGACTGCAAAAATCACAGCCATTGCATATCCGCTTAAATGCCGAAGCAGATTTATATATCGGCAAAAACAACAAACAGAACGATTATGTTACCTTTACTTTAGGTAATCCTAAAGATTTATGGTTCCACACCAAGGATATCCCCGGCTCACACATTATTTTGAAAACGTCACTGCCGGAAGCACGTCAGGAGGATATTAATCTTGCTGTGCAGCTGGCAGCATATTTCAGCAAAGCGCGCGACGGCAGCAATGTTCCTGTCGACTGCGTACAAAGACGCTATGTAAAGAAACCTGCAGGCAGCAAGCCCGGCTTTGTTATTTTTACAAACCAGAATACTTATTACACAACACCTGATATGGAGTTAATCCAAAAATATTTAAAGTAAAGATTTAGTCAAAGCTTCATCCGTTAGGATATAAAAAGCGCTCTGATTCATAGAAATATGAATCGGGGCGCTTTGAAGTTTATGGGAAATTTTTTGAGTATAGATATATCTTATATAGCAGAAAAGTAAATTTCTGTATAAACCTTATAGATATAAAATGTAAATTGAGCGATGGGTATATCGTGTAAGGAATAGCAATTTTAGCAAATGAGCATTTGGAACCATAGAAGTGTCGCAATTGTTGCGGGCGCATCCAAGAAGCTAGTCCGCAGGACGACGCTGATTGGCTCATGCGCGCCATGCGATAGTGTCCCAAAAAGCAAGCTCGAAGAGCGCAGCTGATTGGTTTGACACGAACCGCTCTGAGCGCTAAACTTAACTTATATCGAAGAATTTTTTAGCTTCGCGCGAGTTTTGCGGCACTTCGTCCTGGTTCCATGCGAAATTTGCGTTAAGAAATTGCTGCTGACTGAAACGATATATCTCTCGCGACCAGCAATACTTCATTAAGAAGCTCCCGCCGCCGACTTGATTCCATAATTGTAGAATCTATCCCTCCAAAAATACTCCCTATTCGGTCGCATTTTCGGAGAAAGCTCCACCTTCTCGATTTCTCACATCGCAAAGCTCGTGACAAATCGGGTGTCGCTTCTCAGTCAAAAAGCATGTAAACATGCTTTTCGACACGCCTCGCCACAAACGCATTTGCTCGTCGCGTTGCTCCTTCAAATGCG
>CAKQHU010000118.1 GCA_934234275.1 uncultured Phascolarctobacterium sp. | reverse complement strand
AAAGGACATTGAGCCTATTTGAATCCAGCGCTGTGCGCCCAATTGACTTTGTCCTACAAACATTACCGCTAAAAGCAGTATGATATTAATTATATATAGCTTGGTGGCATAATTTTTGAGAACACGGTAATCAAAAGCCAACGATACAGTAACAATAGCCAGGCCAAAGACCATAAACATACTTTGGCGTTGCACATGCCAGGCCTTACCGGTGCTGACAGCAAAGGAATGGGTAGCACTGTCGATAAGTCCCAAGCCACAGCCCATAAGAATCAGCACAGCAGCAATCAGCCACCAGTCAAGATTTTTCAGGATACGTTTTAAATCCACAATGTACTCCTTCCTGCATTATTGGATGGTGTCCTTCTTCGGGGCAGCCTTATCAGGGCGGGGCATATAACCCCTTTCCTGGAAAAATTCTTCAAATGCTTTATAAACAATAGGACCTGCAGCAACAGAGCCAAAACCACCCTGTTCCACAATGCAGACTACAACAAGCTCGGGATCATCTACCGGTCCATAGGCTACGAACAAGCCATGGTCACGTCCATGAGAGTTTTCTGCAGTACCGGTTTTACCGGCAATAGGCTTAGGCAGACCGGCAAAGTAAGATGCCGTACCACCCTCCTGCGTAGTAGCACTCATGCCCATACGGATATAATCAATCGTCTGCTGCGATACATCGATATGCTTGCCTTCAGCGCGTTTGGGCTTTTCAAAAAGACTGCCGTCACTGTTTATAATACTGTCAACCAAATACGGCTGATACTTAGTACCGCCATTAGCAACAATACTGAGCATAACAGAAAGCTGAATCGGTGTCGTCAGGTTGAAGCCCTGACCGATGGCAGCATTGAAGGTATCACCTAAGCGCCAGTCCTCGTCCCAGATTTCACGCTTTACTTTTTTAGAGGCAACAAGGCCCTTGCTTTCGCCTTCCAGGTCAATACCTGTGCGTTCGCCAAAGCCAAAAATATGCGCATATTTTTCAATATTATCAATGCCGACGCGATAACCAAGCTCGTAAAAATAAACGTTATCACTCATCGCCAACGCTTTGATAAAGGTCAGCCAGCCTAAAACCTCGCCGCCGGCGTTACCCATAGTAGGAACCATCGGATGGAAGCCACCATCGAAAATAGGCTCGTTCAGGCCAACTTTTTTCAGTTCGAAGGCAGCACTGCCGGTAACAATCTTAAAGGTAGAACCAGGCGGATATTCACCGGTAATAACCTTGTTATTCATCGGGTAATTGGGATCATTATTAATGGAGTTCCAATTTTTAGAGGAAATGCCATGCACAAACCAGTTGGGGTCATAACCAGGACGGCTGACCATCGCCCTTACCGCGCCATTGCGCGGGTCGATGGCTACTACCGCCGCTGCTCTCGCTCCGGGAGCAATACCGGAGCTGCGCAGAAAAGCAAGATGCTTATCGGTAAAAGCTTCCAGCTCCTTTTGCAGCTCGTAATCTATCGTCAGCTTCAGATTTTTGCCGGGAATAGGCTGCACGGAATCGTAATGCTTGACAACGTTGCCGGCAACGTCAACCTCCTCCATAAAGGCGCCATCCTCACCGCGAAGATATTTATCATAAGTCTTTTCCAGTCCGGCCTTACCGACAAGACTGCCCTGAGTAATATTCTTAAACAGCCCCTGCTCAATTTCATAGGAGCTGACCTCACCCACATAACCCAAAGCATGTACGGCAAGCTCATGATAAGGGTAATTGCGGATAGGCTGCACGGAAAGCATAACCTCCGGCATATAGCGGCGCTGTTCCTCTATTTTCGTTACCATCTGCTGATCAAGATTATTTTTCAGCATAATAGGTTCATAAAAATTTTCGCTCGCCTTAATTTTAGCGTTAATTTCTTCTACCGGCATCTGCAGCAAATTGCTGAGGCGCTGCAGTGTTTCCGGTTTATAGCTGGACTGCTTTTGCAATACTACGGCATAACCGGGCAAATTGTTTACCAGCTCTTTGCCTTCGCTATCATAAATAATTCCACGGGGAGCAAGAATACGCGACTGGCGCAGCCTGTTGCCGTCAGATTGCTTGGCGTAGTAATCACCGCGCCACAGCTGCAAATAAACCATTCGTCCCAGCAGCACAGCAAATAATACCAGACACACAACCAGCAAGGTGTGCAATCTGGTTATCCGGTTTCTATCTTCCATAGGCTACGTCTGTCTCCTTTCCCGCTTCCTGTTTAATAAGATATATCTTCTTTTCTGATCCATTCATAAATCATCTTCATTATAACTACAACAGGCCATACCAACAGAGCATTGCCTATAATATAGCCCAGGGAATCCCATAAATATGCAAAAAAGATGCTCCAGCGTCCTCCAGTGCGCAAAAGTTCCAGCCACCAGTAAACAAAACGCAGGATAAAGGTAATTGTAGCAATTGCGCTCATATGATAAAGATAATTATCCTTAAATACCTTTTCCTTTGTCAGGCCCACTATATAACCTACACAGATACGACTGAAAATATGGAAGCCAAAAACACCCACCGTCATTGCATCCTGCAGCAGTCCGATGATACCACCGGCTACTGCGCCCGCTTTTTCACCGCGCAGCATTGCATAAGCATATACCGCTAAAAGCAGCAGATCACAGGAAAGCCAGCCCGTATAGTACACAGACATCGAACCCTGCAGTAGCATTAAGAACAGAAACAGGACGGGCCAAATCAGTCTCCTCATTTTGCCTGTCCTCCCTGTAATACGATTTTCGCTTCCGGCGTAAAGCCAACAATAACCAATACCTGTTCCACATCTGCAATATCAGCAGCAGGTACAATATCTGCTTCCTGCAGCAAACCGACACTATCCATATGAGTAGCAGTAACCTTACCGATAAGAATATCCGCAGGATGAGTGCCGCTGTAACTGCTGGTAACGATAATATCACCCTCACGCAGGCTTGCTTCGCGGTAAATATGCTCCAACAGCAGTTTATCCTTGCCGCTGACACCGCCGGCTACACCGACAGCACGGGAATCAGCGCGCAATACCCTAGCACCTACACGACAGCGCGGAGAGGTGAGCAAAAGTACACGGGCATAATCATCATATACCTCGTCAACCACGCCTACCAGGCCACCGTTTACTACAGCCATATCAGGCGCCAGCCCTCTGTCTTTACCGGCAGCGATATATATGCAGTCACGTAAATCGCCGAAGCTGCGGGCAATTACCTTTGCTGCTACAACCTTCTGCGATTTGTGCTGCTCCTTATACTCCAGCAAGCCTCGCAGTTGCCTGTTTTCTGCATACATCGAAGCCATCTGGATATTGGCATTACGCAGCTCAATATTTTCTTGTTTCAGCTTTGCATTTTCGCTCTGCATTACTGTCAGTGCCTTCCAATAGCCACGCACGCCATCACCGGCATTGCCTAACCCGGTCAGCATACTTTCTACCGGCAGCACTACTGCCGCCACTGCTCTGTTGACCAAAGGAAAACGGCTTCTGCCTGCTACGGCCATCGCCAGCATAGAAAACAGGACCAGAATAAACAGAGCTACCAACATAACCTTCTTATTCATGCTGCATTCCTACTTATTTAGAGGTCATAAAGCCTTTGCGGTAAATGTCAATATTTTCTACAGCGATACCGGTGCCGAGAGCAACACAGTTCAAAGCTTCATCAGATACGAATACCGGCATACCGGTTTCCTGAGAAATCAGTCTGTCCAGATTGCGCAGCATAGAGCTGCCGCCGGTCATAACAATACCACGGTCCATAATATCAGCAGACAGCTCAGGCGGTGTGCGCTCCAAGGTGTTACGAACAGCGTCCACAATCATGCTTACAGGCTCGTTAACTGCTTCGCAGACATGGTTGGCATTAACCTCAATGCTCTTAGGCAGACCGCTGAGCAAGTCACGGCCGCGAACCTCCATAACAGCAGGCTCGTCAACCTTCATTGCGGTACCGATTTCAATTTTAATATTTTCTGCTGTACGCTCGCCGATAAACATATTAAAGGCTTTGCGGATATAACGCACAATAGCACTGTCAATAGCATCGCCGCCGCAGCGTACGCTCTTGCTGACAACAATGCCGCCCAGAGAAATTACGGCAACCTCACAGGTGCCGCCGCCGATATCAACAACCATGCTGCCGGTTGCTTCCTGTACAGGCAAGCCTGCACCGATTGCTGCCGCCATCGGTTCTTCAATCAAGTAAGCCTCACGCGCACCTGCTTCAATAGTAGCATCAACAACTGCACGCTTTTCTACTTCGGTAACACCGGAAGGCACACCAACCAGAATACGCGGACGTACAAAGGTACGGTTGCCCATAGCCTGCTTAATAAAATATTTCAGCATAGACTGAGTAATTTCATAGTCGGCAATAACGCCATCCTTCATCGGACGGATAGCGACAATGTTACCGGGAGTACGGCCAATCATTCTCTTAGCCTCCGCACCGATTGCCAGTACCTCGTTAGTGTCCTTTTCAACAGCTACTACCGACGGTTCGCGGATAATAATACCCTTATCCTTGCAATGCACCAGCGTATTTGCAGTGCCCAAATCTATACCCATGTCATCCGACATAT
>CAKQHU010000117.1 GCA_934234275.1 uncultured Phascolarctobacterium sp. | reverse complement strand
AGGGCAGCGCCCATGTTGGTAATCAGGCGGTCGATACTGTGGTTGACCTTAGGGTCGATGTGATAGGGACGGCCTGCCAGTACAACGATAGGCTTATGCTCTTCGCGTGCCTTGCTGATGATTTGCTGTCCCTTGGCTTTTACCTGTGCTTCATAATCATAAAAGGCAGTGAAGGCAGCATCAACAGCCTTGCGGATTTCGTCCTTGGTGATATCCGGATAAGCCTTGGCAAACATTTCCTTCAGCTTTTTGACCAGCATTTTTTTGTGCAGCAGACCAAGATAATCATAGAAGAAATGTATTTCAGGATCATTCAAATCACGGATATTAGCGTGCAGAACCTCGGGATAGTAGGCTACAACAGGGCAGTTGTAGCAGTTTTCCGTGCCCTGCTCATCTATATTGTAGGTCATGCAGGGATAGAAGATATTGGTGATTCCCTGCTGGAGCAACCATTTGATATGGCCATGCATCAGCTTCGCCGGATAGCAGACGGTGTCGCTGGGGATGGTTCCCTGACCAAGACGGTAAATGGTTTTGTCTTCAATCGGACTGTGTACAACCTTGAAGCCCAGGCTACTGAGCAGGGCATTCCAGAAGGGAAGCAGCTCGTACATATTCAGGCCCATAGGTATACCCATAATGCCGCGTTTCGGCGTTTCGTTAACAGGCAATTCCTTGAGCAGCTGCAGCTTCTGACGGTACAGGTTCAGCTCATCCTTGGGGGCCATGTGGGTGATGGGGCGCTCGCAGCGGTTGCCGCTGATAAAGCGTTTGCCGCCGGCAAAGGTGTTGACGGTGAGGTGGCAATGATTATTGCACAGGCCGCAGGTCATACCCTTGACGGTATGAACGAATTCACCCAGCTGTTGCAGGTTGAGCAGCGTTGTCTGATGCGGTGCGTCCTTGTAGCGGCGCTGTGCGTACAGAGCGGCGCCGTAGGCTCCCATAAGGCCGGCAATATTGGGACGGATAACGTTCAAATCCATTTCCTGCTCAAAGGCGCGCAGTACGCAGTCGTTGAGGAAGGTGCCTCCCTGAACAACGATGTGCTTGCCGATGGCTTCTTTGCTGGCCGGACGGATAACCTTATATAAAGCGTTTTTGACAATACTGATAGACAGGCCGGCGCTGATGTTGGCAACGGAGGCTCCGTCCTTCTGTGCCTGCTTAACGCTGCTGTTCATAAACACGGTGCAGCGGCTACCTAGGTCTACAGGCATATCTGCTTTAAGGCCTATTTGTGCGAACTGCTCGGCTGTGTAGCCAAGAATTTCGGCGAAGGTCTGCAAAAAGCTGCCGCAGCCGCTGGAGCAGGCCTCGTTCAGAAAGATATTGTCGATGGCACCGTTATGGATTTTCAGGCACTTCATGTCCTGACCGCCGATATCCAGAATGAAATCTACCTCCGGCTCCAGATATTGGGCAGCATAAAAGTGCGCCATTGTTTCTACGATACCATAGTCAACACCGAAGCCGTGGCGAATCAGCTCCTCGCCGTAACCGGTGACTGCACCTGCCAACAGGCGGCAGTGGGGATATTTTGTATAGAAATCGGTAAGATAATTGCGGACGGCAACAACAGGATTCCCCTTATTGCTTTGGTAGAAGGAGTCAAGCAATTTGCCGTCTGGACTCATAACAGCGATTTTAATGGTCGTGCTGCCGGAATCAATACCGATAAAGGCTTCGCTGGCCTCCGCAGGGGTACCGATGGCGACGCTTTCCTTAGAGTGACGCTTCTTGAAAACAGTATATTCGCCTTCGTTTTTAAACAGCGGCGGCAGATGTTCAAAGCTGTGCTGCGCTGCTGCTGTCTGCAGCTTTTCTGGCAGCGTGGTAAGGTCCACCTCGTGTTCGGCGCAGAAGGCTGCACCCATTGCTACATAAAGCAGGCTGTTTTCCGGGCAGACACCTTTGATATTCAGAACACTGTCAAAGGCATCACGCAGACAGCTCATAAAGGTGAGCGGACCGCCAAGATACAACACATTGCCGCTGATGGGACGGCCTTTGGCAAGACCGGTGATGGCCTGGCTTGCTACAGCGTGGAAGATGCTGGCTGCCAGATCGCTTTTTTCCGCACCCTGGTTGAGCAGCGGCTGGATATCGCTTTTGGCGAAAACGCCGCAGCGGCTGGCAATGGTGTAGGTGTTGTGTGCCTGCTGTGCCAGTTCGTTCATTTGGGGTGTTTCTACATTCAGCAGGGAAGCCATCTGGTCGATGAAGGCACCGGTGCCGCCGGCGCAGCTGTCGTTCATGCGTGCGTCAAAATGGCGGCCTAAGAAGAGGATTTTGGCATCCTCGCCACCTAATTCGATAACGGCGTCAGTTCCGGGATTGAGCTTTTCGGCGCAGATTTTTTCCGCAAAAACCTCCTGTACGAATTGCAGCCCGCAGCTGTCCGCTATACCGATACCGCCGCTGCCGCTGATGGCCAGACGTGCGCTATGCAGTGTAGGGAATTTAGTCATCAATTCTTTATGTAAAGCCAGAATTTTCTCTGCAATCTGGCTGTAATGTCTTTCGTATTTATGGAATAGCAGATTGCCTGCATCGTCCATTACGGCGATTTTAATTGTGGTACTGCCAATATCCAATCCTATCTGCATAGTAACCTCCTGCGAATATGACGTTCAGAGCCATGTCTGAAGCATGTTCACATTCTTTTTTTATAATCTGAATCTAAGCTGATAAATACTCATCTTATATTGTAATACTTTACCTGTAATTAGTAAAAGGTGTCATCAATATTTAAAGTAAAAAAAGTGTGAAACGCCGTAGCGTTTCGTCGTTTTGCAGCGGAGAAATGTTGCGCTCAATACATATAATATATTTTACAAACTTATATATTATAAAAATCTCTGCCGCAATAGGTATAATAAAAAACCGTAAAGCCGTTTGAGGCTCTACGCGTAACCAAAAAGGACTGCGCTAAGACTGTAGCAGTCGGAAACGCAGTCCTTGCTTACTTAAATTATAGCAAAGATTTTGTGAAAAAGCTGTGATTTTATAAGTACAGCAAAATAGGTATGCAAGAATAAGACTATGGTGATTATATGGTCGTTTTAGGTAAGCAGGGTTTGCAGTATTTCGAGTAAATTTACTCAAGTACGATTTACTAAAGTATACTTGAGTAATTTCATAAGCGCATATGAGAATGTGCGGATTAATTATGTACGTACTCTGTTAGCTTAGCAATGCTTTTACGCAAAAGAAAAGCATACAGACTATGTTTAGCAGTAGTCTGTATGCTTACTGTTGCTTTATAAGCTTTTAGAATGTTCCCTGCACCAGCTGGGCGATGTTCTTGGAATGATCGGATACACGTTTCATGTTAATCAGCAGCTCCATCATAACGAAGCCTGCAGTAGGATTGCAGATGTGCTCGTTAAGGCGCGTGATGTGATTCTTACGGATTTCCTTCTGGTATTGCTTAACCTCACGGCACAGACGCACAGCGTCCTCCGCAATAACCTTATCGTTTTTCTCCAGTGCTTCCAATGAACGTCCGGAGGCACGCAGTACCATTTCGCTGAGCTGCAGCAGCTCGGCCTTGGCCTCATCGGAGAAAACCACGTCCTCCTCAACAAGCTTGCGAGCACGCTTAGCCAATGTTTCACCGTGGTCACCGATACGTTCGATATCCGTGCAGGCGTGCAAAAGACCGGTGTGGCGTGTCGTCAGGCTTTCGCTCATTTCAGAGGAGCTCATCTGTGTCAGATAGTCGGTAATATCTCGCTCCAGCGCATCGACAACAGGCTCGTGCTCCAGAACATATTTTACCTTGTCGGCATCAAAGCTTTGAATAGCCTCCATGCCCAGGCGCACGTCCTTGCGTGCCAGCTCGCCCATACGCACAACCTCTTTGACAGCAAGGCTGATAGCGATGGAGGGAGTGTTCAGCATGTTTTTGTCAAGATATACAGGGCGCATGGAAATGATTTCTGCCTTACCCGGCACAATCTTTTCTACCAGCTTGATGAAAGGGTTGACAAAGGGCATAAAGAGCAGCGTGTTGAGAATGTTGAACGCCGAGTGCGCATTCGCAATCTGACGCGCGATGTCGCCGTCAGGCGATACGACTAACACGAACTTAATGAAGAACGGCATCAAGATTACGAAAATTATACTGCCGATAACGTTGAACATTACGTGAGCTGCAGCTACACGCTTAGCTGTAAGGTTAGCACGCAGCGAAGCGAGTACGGCAGTAATACAGGTACCGATGTTGTCGCCGAGCAGTACAGGAATCGCACCCTCCAGCGGAATAAGTCCCTGACCGGCCATAGCGATAAGAATACCGATGGTAGCACTGCTGGACTGAATCAGTACAGTCATAATCATACCGATACCGATGCCAAGTAACGGATTGCTGGAGAAAACCTCGATGAAATGTACAAAGCCGGGATAGTTACGCAGAGGCATAACAGCTTTGCCCATCATGTCCATGCCCAGCATCAGAATACCGAAGCCCAGCATAACCTGGCCAAGATATTTTGTGCGGCTTTTTCTCGCCAGCAGCTGCATCAAAAAGCCGATGAAGATTAAAATCGTGATATAATCGGAAAGCTTGAAGGCGATGAGCTGTGCCGTCATAGTAGTACCGATGTTGGCACCCATGATAATGCC
>CAKQHU010000116.1 GCA_934234275.1 uncultured Phascolarctobacterium sp. | reverse complement strand
GCTTCGTCAGCTTTACTTCGTTTTCCATAGCTCAAACCTCCGCTTATTCGGCAGCAGTATACAAAACCTCGTAGCCACCTTCATGCTCACGCACTATCTGCTCCAGCTCCGGTGTCTGCAGGGACGCTGCATCCTCCAGCGCCTCTGTTTGAAAAAACACACAGGTACCGCAGCTGCTGCTCAGGCTGCGTGGCACCGGACGCACCTGTGCCTGCCAGCCGCGCTCTGCGCACAGATGCTGAAAGCGCACTGCACCGAAGTGTGAAAAGAACGTTGCGATATTCTGCATCATTTGCTCAGGGACAGAGTAAATTCGCCGTCCTGCTCCGTCACGGCAACCTTGTAGCCCTGATGCTGTGCGTAGCGTGTTACATTTTCTTTGGAGGTATTATTATCCACGATTACCTCATAAGCAGCCTCGCCGCTCATCATCGCCTGACGTGTCAGGATAACAGGTTCGGGACAGGAAAGTCCTCTTGCATCAATAGTTTTCATAGCGTTTCCTCACTTTTTATATGTATTCAGATAAGCAATCACAGTAACAACAACAATACCGATTACAACAGCAATCTGACCGTTGGCGGTCGGACCGTTGCCGCTGGAAGCCAACCCGAAGTTATGCGCAAAGGCCGCACCCACGATAAAGCCCAGCAGAGTTACGGCGCTGTCGGAGTTGCCTTCGCCGGACAGCACCAGCTGACGCATCGGGCAACCGCCCAAAAGTACGCAGGCAAAGCTAGCCAGGAAAAGTCCCAGCACGTTCCACAGTGCATCGGTGTGTGCAATAGGCTGCGCCGCAAAGCCTACCTTGAAGAAGGCACCGCCGGTTACGGAGGTAAGCACAACATTGCAGGCAGCAGCTGCCGCAACAACAGTCACAAAGCCCCACAGCATTTTAGTTTCCTTAAAGAGAATAAAATCGCGGATACCGGCAATCATGCAGAAGCGTGTGCGCTGCGTGAGATAACCGACTGCCACTGCAGCAATCAGGCTCACAGCAACAGCCGCATGCTTGGCACCGGGGCCGCCGCCCGCCTTGGTAAAGTGAATGAAGGCCGGTGCAGCAACTAGCAGCACCAAAAGTACAACAGCAATTACCGACATAATGCTGCCTTCCGCCGCCGTCATCTTATAGGTACGCTTCAGGCTGTAGCCACGGTTCAGGAAGAAAATCCCGGCATAAATACCTGCCGCAAAACCAACCAGACCAACAACAGCGTTCAAATCACCGCCGGCAATGCGCAGCAGCATTCTGAACGGACAGCCCAAAAACATCAGACAGCCGATCATCGCAAAAAAGCCCAGCACAAAACGTGTCAGCGGCGAGCTGCCGCCCTTCGGCGAAAATTCGCCGTGAAAATATGCAGCGCCCAGCGCGCCCAACACCAGACCGCTGATTTCCGGACGGATGTACTGCACAGCCTTGGCGGCATGCAAGCCCAAGCCACCGGCCGTATCACGCAAAAAACAGGCAATACACAGACCCATGTTGGCCGGATTGCCGAAAAACACCAGCATTGCTGCCACAAGGCCGATAACCGCACCTGTTGCAACAATCGTTACTTGTTCATTTTTCATAAAAAGCCTCCCCAAAATATTTCTTCGACAAAAGTATATCATAGCCCCCATGCTTATACCAATATCATTTATAGATAAAGCTGATTGATTTATTAGCTTTTCAGATAATTGTATGATAGAATAGGCGTAACATGAGGAGGTAAGAAAAATGCAGCAAATTTATCTCGACAACGCCAGCACCACCTTTCCCAAGCCACAGGCAGTTGCTGACGCAGTTTATCAATATATTACCAATGCAGGCACCAACATCAGCCGCGGTACCTGCGCTGCGAGCAGCGAGGACCTTGTTTTTGCCACCCGCGAGCAGCTTTGCCGCTTTTTCGACGGCGAGGACAGCAAAAATGTTGTCTTTACGAAGAACATTACCGAAAGCCTGAATATCATCATCAAGGGACTGCTGCACAGCGGCGACCATGTGCTTGTTACCGCTATGGAGCACAACGCCGTCATGCGTCCGCTCCAGCAAATCGGCACAGAGCTTACTGCCGGCAACGCTCCCACCGATGCCATCACCTTCAGCCGCATTCCCTGCGACGCGGAGGGCGCACTATGCTTAGACGCTTTGCCGCAGCTTGTGCGCCCCAATACCAAGGCCATCATCATGACGCACGCCAGCAATGTCTGCGGCACACTGCAGCCCTTGGCAGCAATCGGCAGCTTCTGCCACAAGCACAACCTGAAATTCATCGTTGACAGTGCGCAAAGTGCCGGCGTCGTTCCCATCAACATGCAGGAAATGCACATTGACGCTCTTGCCTTTACGGGGCACAAGGGCCTCCTGGCACCTCAAGGCATCGGCGGTTTTGTGCTGCGTGAAAGCATGATTGACGAAATAACACCGCTCATCGTCGGCGGCACCGGCAGCCTCAGCCACACGGAACATACTCCCCGCTTCATGCCGGATAAATTTGAAGCAGGCACGCTCAACCTGCCGGGCATCGCCGGTCTGCATGCTTCCCTCAGCTGGCTGCAGCAGCAGGACATTGATAAAATCCGCACGCACGAGCTGACGCTTACGCAGCAATTTATAGACGGATTGCAGCAATTAGAAGCGCAAAAGCTTCTGCGCATTGTCGGCAAAAGGGACTGCACTAACCGCGTGAGTGTTGTTTCCATCAGCACAGATATAACAGATATCGCAGAGCTGGCCTTCATTTTGGCTGACAAATACGCCATTGCTACGCGCGTAGGCCTGCACTGCGCCCCCAACGCCCACAAAACGCTCGGAACCTATCCCACGGGCACACTGCGCTTTTCCTTCGGTTGGCACAATACTGCAGAGGAAGTCAATGTTGCCCTGCAAGCATTGAAAGAGGTGCTCGCCCATGGACTTTAAACAGCTGCAAAGCTTTGTTACCGTAGTGCAGGAGGAAAGCTTTACGCAGGCTGCAGGCAAACTTTTCGTATCGCAGTCCACCGTCAGTACGCACATTCACCAGTTAGAAAGCGAGCTTAACACCAAGCTCATTCTGCGTACTACCAAAAGCCTGCAGATAACCCCCAAGGGACGCGAGCTTTACGAATACGCGCTGAATATTCTGGAGCTGAAGGAGCGCATGATTCAGGCCAGCTCCATCGAAAGCCAGCGCATCATCCATCTTGGTGCCTCCACCATCCCCTCGGCTTATATCCTGCCGCAGCTTTTGGCCGACTTCGGCAAGCTGCATCAGGATATTTACTTCATCATTCACCAGAGCGACAGTCAGGGTATCATCAACGGCCTAAAGGACGGCCTGTTCAACCTTGGCTTTATCGGCATGAGCTGCGAGGACAGCGACTTCTGCTGCCAGCCCTTCTGCCGCGACCGCATGGTAGTCATCACCCCGGTCAACGAGCATTTTCTGCAATATAAGCAGCAAAAGGAAAATGTACTGCCGGAGCTTTTGCGCGAGCCACTGATTCTGCGCGAAAAGGGCAGCGGCAGCAAAAAAATGGCCGATAACTTTCTGGCGCATAGCGGCATTTCCGAGGACGAGCTGCAGATTATTGCCCGCGTCAACGATCAGGAAACTATCAAAAACCTTGTCGCCAGCGGCATGGGCATATCCATTATCTCAGAAAAGGCGGCACACAACTTTCTGCAGGAAAAACGTTTGCTGGCCTTCGAGCTGCCGCAGGCTTTTTCCGAGCGCAGCCTCTACCTCATCTACCGCAAAAATTATCTGCTGCCAAGCTACGTCAAGGAGTTTCTCGGCTTCATCAGCCAAAGCAAATTATAAGCATAAAAAAACGAGTACGCACAGGACGAACCCTTGCGTACTCGTTAATTTTTTGCATATTTACTTAACAATTGTCACAGGCACATTAGCGTTTTCCACTATGACGCTGCTGACACTATTGCGGAACAAGCCTTCCAAAACTCCCATGCCTCTGCTGCCCAGCACGATACCGTCACATTCCTGCTCACCTACAGCACGCAGGATGCTTTCGGCAATATCGTTGTCGTTTTCCAACAAATAGGTACAGTCAATGTTCTTGCCGCTGAGAATCGCATGTGCGGCATCAAGCACTTCATCACCCATCTGAACATACAGGCAATCGCTTCCAAATTCCACAATATGCTGTTTCATTCTGCCGGAAAGCACCGTCATTACCACCAACGAGCCGCGCGTATAGCTTACAAGCTCACAGGCATATTCCAATGCTCTCCAGGAATGCTCCGTACCGTCAATAGGCACAAGAATGCGTTTCAGCATTTTATTTTACAATCAGCACAGGTACATTTGCATATTGAGCAACCTTAGAGCTTACGCTGCCAAGGAAGAATTCAGCAATACCGGAAAGGCCACGGCTGCCGATAATGATTGCATCTGCGCCGGTCTTTTTAGCCATAGCGATGATGCGTTCGGACGGATGGCCAACCTCCAAGCTGAATTTGGTTTCGCCTTCGTAGTTTCTCAGACGCTCCTGCGCCATTTCGAGAACCTTGTCACCGATTTTCTCCAGCTCACTGTTGCCCTGACTTACAGTTGCATGATCCAGAGGAACTGCCAGCAAAGCAGCATTATTATATGGTTGGATTACATTGATTACATGCAGTTCGCCGCCAAACTTTTTGCCAAG
>CAKQHU010000115.1 GCA_934234275.1 uncultured Phascolarctobacterium sp. | reverse complement strand
TGGAGCCCCAAAGCAGAATGGCTCACCAAGACTCCCGGCATAGTTTTTGCCCTTGCTATGGCAGTAAAGGCCTTCACTAAAAAAGGTGAGGGCGTAATTGTACAGCAGCCAGTTTATTATCCTTTCAGCGAGGTTATAGAAGATAATGAGCGTAAGCTGATTAATTCACCGCTCATTCTGAAAAACGATCATTATGAAATGGACTTTGCTGATTTGGAAGAAAAAATCGTCGCTAACAATGTTAAGCTGATGCTTTTATGCTCACCGCATAACCCCGTAGGCCGTGTCTGGACACGCACTGAACTGCAAAAAGTGGGCGATATCTGCCTTAAGCATGGTGTAATCACCGTAAGTGATGAAATTCATGGCGATTTCGTCTGGGGAAATAACTCTCAGACGGTTTTTGCAAGTTTGGGTGAGCAGTACGAGCAAAATTGCGTAATCTGTACTGCGCCAAGTAAAACCTTCAATATTGCCGGTCTGCAGGTATCCAATATCTTCATTCCCAACAAAAATTTACGCCGCCGCTTCCGCAAACAAGTTGCGGCCGCAGGCTATAGCCAGGTAAATACCTTAGGCCTCGTTGCCTGTCAGGCAGCCTATACTTATGGCGATGATTGGCTGCAGCAGGCGAAGGCTTATATCGAAGATAACATTGAATTTGTTGATGCTTATCTGCAGCAGAACCTGCCGCAGATTAAGCTGCTCCGGCCTGAGGGGACATATCTGATTTGGCTTGATTGCAGTGCCTTAGGACTTACAGCTGCCGAACGCGAGCAGTGGCTCTGGCATAAAGCACACCTCTGGCTCGACGGCGGCGGTATCTTCGGCAAAGAAGGTGAAGCCTTTGAACGTATCAACGTTGCCTGCCCACGTGCGCTCCTTTTACAGGGACTCGAGCAGCTAAAGTAAGCTGTTCTTAAATTAAATTAAATTTATTAATTCCATTCTTTCTACGATATATCTGCAAAAAAACTGCTGCCTTCTGTGTAACAAAAGTGAAGGCAGCAGCTTATTTTTATTTTCACTGTACTTTGGCAAGCTCATTATTCCGTCTTGTAAATTGACGCCGATTTGTATATAATGCAGATAAGCTATTATATGCTTGTTAGCTGTAACACTCTTATCGGAGCAGATAAAACAGCGGAACAAATTGGTTTTAAAGCTATAATAAAATATAATAAACTTACTTTTTTAGGCTTTTGCCGCTATGCAAAAGCCTGATGAAGCTAGAAGGGAGCATTATATGAAACGTGAACAAATAGCCAAAAATATTGTTGCCGATCTCAAGGAGCTGGCAGCCTTAACCTCTGATGCAGACGGAGCACAGCGCATCGCCTGGACACCAACATTCAAAAAAGCAACGGAATGGTTTGCCCAAAAGATGCAGGCAGCAGGAGCCGAGGTCTGGACTGATGCCGCAGGCAACAGCTGGGCTAAATTTGCCGGTACCAGTGAGGAATGTATCGTTATCGGCAGCCATCTCGATTCCGTACCTGACGGAGGCTGGCTCGACGGCACTTTAGGCGTTGTAGCAGGCATGGGTATCGGTGCCTACGGTCTGGCAGATAAAAAGCCTGCCAAAACTCTTTACGTTGTCGGTTGGGCAGATGAAGAGGGTGTAGCCTTCGGTAAAAGCTGTCTTGGCAGCAGTGCTGTCAGCGGCATTGTCACAAGCAAGGATGTGCTGCCCTTAATCCATCAGGAAGACGGCCGCCGCTTCAGCGATGTATGGCAGGAATACGGCCTTAATGCCAACAGAATAGGTGAGGCGTACACTGCCTTTTCCAAGCTGCCAGTCAAAGCTTACCTGGAGCTGCACATCGAGCAGGCACCGCTGCTGGCGTTAGCAAAAAAAAGTGTAGCCTGCGTTTACGGCGTTTGTGGCTGTAACCGCCAGTACATCACCTTCCGCGGACAGCAGGGACACTGCGGTTCGCCGGTTGCCCTGCGTCAGGATGCCTTTATTGCGGCAGCGCAGACAACTCTTGATTTACGCGAAATTGCGCTTAAATATGATTCCTATTGCACCGTCGGCAATATCGAGGTAAAGCCCGACCTTACTACTATTTCTCCGGGCTATTGCCGTATTTCGCTGGACCAGCGCAGCATTAAGCCGGAAACAATGCAAACGATAGTTGCAGAAGCCAAGGCTGCGGCGCAGAAGCATGCACATGAGGGTAAGCTCACTGTAGAATTTGAGCCTATCTGGCAGGCTTCACCGATTCTGTTTGATGAGCAGCTGGTAGAGGACTGCAACGCTGCCGTAGAGGAAGAAACAGGCGCAAGACACAGCATGTATTCCGCACCGCTGCATGACGCTGTGCCTCTGAATGCCGTTGTACCTTCGGTAATGATGTTCGCCCAGTCTGATCCCGGCATTTCTCACTGCAAGGAGGAAAATACCCCGCAGCCGCAGCTGGAGGAAGCAATCCGTGCCTTCATCCGTCTGGCAGAAAAAGAACTGGGTACAAAGTTTGCAGAGTAGGCGGTATAGCCCGGTTATAACCTTGCAATAAAGTAATTTTATATTTTCATATGACAAAAACAGCTTCTGCGATGCAGAAGCTGTTTTACTTTTTATATAGCCTGTTTATTTTATTAAATCCTTCAGTCCGCGTATCATCATAACCTTCCAGGTAAAGCACAGACTGCGCATTGACTGATCCAGGAACATCGGCACCCAGGCGCCTACAATACCCAGCTTGCAATAATAGATAAAGAACGCTGTCATCAAAGGACGCAGAACAGTAATCAGCACAAAGGAATAAACGGCAACAGCAGTAGTCTGACCGCTGCCACGCAATATGCCTGCCGTGATAATCGTATGTCCCTGCGGTATGCAGACAGCAGCCACCCAGAACATTACCGTTTCGCTGAGAGCCAGTGCCTGCGCATCCTGCGAATAAACGCTGAAGATAGGTACACGTGCAGCATACAGAATAACAAAAGAAGCAACGGAAAGGCCTAAGCCCCATTTAAAACCAATGCTGCGACAGCGCTTCCAGTTTGTATAATCAGAAGCACCGCGCATCTGTCCGGCCAGCACCATATTAGCCTTGCCGAAGCCGAAAATAAAATCATAGGAAAAATCGCAGATATTATAGCAGATGCTATGTACCGCATAGGGCAGGGTACCCAGACGCGCGGTCATCCAGCCATAAGCCAGCATGCCGATGCGTTCTGCGCCCAGCTCACTGAATACACCGCCGAATACCGGCATAAATTCCCGCCAGAAGACTTTATCCGGCAGCTGCAATATACCGTCACTGAAGAAGCCTTCATGCTTCATAATCCAGACGGTGATACCCAAGGTGCACAGAGAGCCGATAATCGTGCTTATGGCCGCGCCACGCACACCCCAGCCGGCAAAGCTGCCAAAGCCGGTAATGAGAAAATAATTGCAGACAATATTCACTACGTTACCGACAATGTTGCTTTTCATAATCGCGCTTGTCCGACCTACGCCCAACAAGGTTCCCTGCAGCAGCAGCGACAGGGAATTGAGCAGTACAGCAGCCACGGCAATATTGCCGTAAGCCAAAGCCAGCTCCAGATAATCGCTCTGCGCGCCCATCAGTACCACCAGCTTTTCAAAAAAGCAATAGAAAAGCAGATGCAGCACTACAAGCAGAATACTGCTGACAGTAAAGCTTTGGCGCAGCAAAATCTTAATAGCAGGATATTGCCCGGCACCAAATTTATTGGCCGTCAGTATAGTAACGGCAGATGCCAGAGAACGTGAAACTGTCAGCAGTACCAGGCGCAGCGGCAGAAAAATGCTTACCGCCGCTATAGCCTTAGCACCCAGTACACCTACCATAATTAAATCCGCCGCTGCCAGAAAGGTCATAAAAATGCCCTCCAACGCAGCGGGGAGGGCAATACGCAAATATTTACCTGTTAATGAATCATTAAAGCTCTTCATTTTCTAGAAAACATATACGTTAAAACAAATAAACAAATTTATTCAGCATCCTCTTCATGATGGATTGCTGCCAGAGAAACAACCTTGTCATCTTCATTCAAGGTCATCAGCTTTACGCCCTGGGTATTACGGCCATATTGGGAAATCTGGTCTACATCGGTACGGATAATCAGGCCGGCTGCAGTAATCATCATGATTTCCTGATCCGGGTTAATAACCTTCATGCCGATTACCAGACCGGTTTTTTCGGTAATCTTCATATTGATGATACCCTTGCCGCCGCGAGTCTGCTTACGGTATTCCTTAACCGCGGTACGCTTGCCCATGCCGAATTCGGTTGCCGTCAGCACCTCGGAATCCTCATCGGAAACGCTGTCCATAGCAACAACCTCATCGCCGTAGTTGAGGGAAATACCCTTTACGCCATGCGCGGTGCGGCCCATGGTGCGTACATCCTGCTCATCAAAGCGAATGGCAATACCGTTACGGGTTGCCAAAATGATTTCGCTGTTGCCGTCAGTAAGCTCTACACCGATCAGGTCCTCATCATCGTCCAGATTAATAGCAATCATGCCGTTTTTGCGGACGCTTTCCAGATCCTTGAGGTTGATTTTCTTGACGGTACCCTTATTGGTAGCCATAAACATGTACTGCTCTTCTCTGAATTCCTTCACCGGAATAACAGCCGTAATCTTTTCACCGGGCATCAGTGCCAGCAGGTTGATAATAGC
>CAKQHU010000114.1 GCA_934234275.1 uncultured Phascolarctobacterium sp. | reverse complement strand
CAGCAGGAGCAATGGGCAACCGTTACCCAGCCTGATGCAGATACGCTGCAGCTCGTTTTTGATGAGCCTCAGCGCGCCATTACCAAAGGCCAGTCCGTTGTTATGTATGACGGCGACGTAGTTGTCGGCGGCGGCACAATCGTATAAAGCTGAAAATCTGATAAAATATTAAGCACATTACTTAAAAACGCGTAGAAGCGATGCTTTTACGCGTTTTTGTGTGCCAAAATTGCAGTCCGGATTATATTTTCGTTCCATTTTCATCTTTATTTTCGTTTCAAAACCAATACGCAAACGAAACGCAAATTTTTACATTTTATTCTTATTGCAACGTAAAAGAGCCGTGCCCGCGCACGACTCTTTTTGCTTTACTCATTATACTTATTTTACCAATGGTATTTTTCGCCTCTGCTGATTTTAAAAGCACGATAAATCTGCTCAATCAGCAATAAACGTATCATCTGATGCGTAAAGGTCATTTTGGAAAAGCTCAGCGCCAAATCGGCACGCTTACGCAACGCATCGGTATAACCAAAGGCACCGCCAATCACGAAGGTGATATGGCTGTTGCCGGCAAGCGCCAGCTCGTCCAGCTTCGCTGCCAAATCCGGGCTGCTCAGCTGCTTACCGATGACATCCAACAAAATAACATAGGAATTGGCCGGAATAATTGCCAGCAGGCGTTGTGTTTCGCGCTCCAGCACCTGCTGCTTTTCCGCAGGGGAGGGATTATCGGGCATACGCTCTTCGTTAATCGCCAGCGTTTCCAGCTTGCAGAAGGGTGTCAGCCTTTTGCTGAACTCCTCTATCCCTGCAGTAAGATATTTTTCTTTAATTTTGCCTACACAGGCTATCGTTATCTTCAATTGCCGTAATCCTTCGGAACCTCTTCCAATACTACAGTTCTGCTTTCTCTCTGACCGTTACGCATGATAGTTACTTCGGCTCTGTCACCTACCTTGCATTTAGACAAAGCAGTGCGCAGGTCAAGCGCAGTCTTTACCTTGTTGCCGTTAAAGCTCAGGATAATATCGCCGGGGCGGATATCAGCTTTCGCTGCCGGACTGCCGGGTACAACCTTAACGAGGAAGATGCCGCCGTGCAGATTTATTTCGAAGCCATAGCGGTCAGCAATTTCCTGATCCATCAGCGAAGCGCCCAGATAAGGTCTTGCAATGCGTCCGCGCTCTGCCAGCTCCTGCAGAATCGGTTTAGCTGTGTTGATAGGAATAGCAAAGCCAATGCCTTCAACACCGCTTACAGCAACCTTAGCACTGTTGATGCCTACTACCTCGCCATCGGCATTTACCAAAGCACCGCCGCTGTTACCGGGGTTGATTGCCGCATCAGTCTGAATCAGATTGAACTTGCGCTCGCCTACTTCAATGCTGCGGTTTAACGCACTGATAACGCCTGCGGTTACACTGCCGCGGAATTCCAATCCCAGCGGATTGCCGATAGCAATTGCCGGTTCGCCGACCTGCAATGTATCGCTGTCACCAAAGGTAGCAACGGTAAGATTATCCGCATCAATTTTTACTACAGCCAAATCGGTTACGGCATCGGCACCCAGAACCTTGCCCTTAACGGTACGTCCGTCAGGCAGGCTGACGATGATTTCCGATGCGCCCTCAACTACGTGGTTGTTGGTTGCAATATAGCCGGCCTTGTCATAAATAACGCCGCTGCCTGTACCACGCTCCATCAGCTGCGTGCGGTTGAAGAAGTCACGCACATAAGCCTTGTTGGTGATACCTACAACAGCAGGACCAACCTTCTTGGCGGCAGCTACAATCGGTGTATTGCGCGCTGCGCTCAGCTGTTGCTCAGTCTTGGCAGCAGGCTTATCATGCACTGCGGCAGATGTTTTATTGTCGCCGCAGCCGGCAACCAGAATTGCCGCACCTAAAAGACCACAGACAAAAATATTGGCCGATTTTTTCCAGATACTCTTGTTCATCTGTATCCACTCCTTATTTTAAATCTAAGACTGCCGGCAGCGGACTGTCTGCTACTACCCTGTTCTGGGCAGCCACAAAAAGCTCTGTTTCCTGCAGGCGGTTATTATCTTGTAAAATATTCTGCACCGTATCCTGCGCCAGCTGCGGCAGGTTATTGTGCTCGCTCAGATGCGCCAGCACGATGTGCTCCGGCAGACGCTCAAGCTCCGTCAGAAAATGCCCGGCGGTATCATTGGATAAATGTCCCAGCGTACTTAAAATGCGCTGCTTCAGCTGACGCGGATAAGGACCGTTTTTCAGCATTTCCACATCATGATTGGCTTCGAGCACCAAAGCACTGCTGCCGGCAACCGCCTCACGGATGGTATCGGTAACAAAGCCCGCATCCGTAAGATATGTACACTTGGAGCCGTTGCTACGGCTCGTAAAGGTATATCCGTGCGGATCAACGGCATCATGCGGAATACTGAAGCTCTGCACCTCCAGATCACCGCAAAGCAGGCGGTTATTGTCAATAAGACGGCAGTTCTGGCGCACCAGACTGCTGTCCTTGGCCAATATTGCACGCCAGGTGAGCGCACTGCTATATACAGGCACCTGATAATTTTTTAAAAAGGTTGCCAGCCCGCGGACATGATCGACATGCTCATGTGTAATGAACACACCGTCCAGCTCGTTTACGCTGACACCTATTTCCTTCATTCTCGTTGTCAACGCTCTGCAGCTGATACCTATATCAACCAAAAAGCGTTGCTTTGCTGTGCTTATCAAAGCGGCATTCCCCTTGCTGCCGCTGGCCAGCATCACAATCTGAAAGTCGTTTAGCACCAAGCCTTCACTCCTATCAATATAACATCTTTATTATAGCAAATTCATAAACTGCTATTGTGGCATTTTCGTAAAAATAAGTCTACAAAATTCTGACATAATTACTCAATATATAAAGAAAAGTGTACCAATCAGCTAGAGAATCGGTACACTTCTTTATAGTTTAATGCATCGTGGAGCACTTCGGACACAGGCCAAAGAAATAGAACTGACGGCGGCTGATAGTATAACCGCTCTGCTTTTCTACATCCTGTGTCAGCTGCAGCTTAACGCCGTCATCCATCAGTGCATCGTCTACCGCACCGCATTTCAAGCAGCGCAGATGATAATGCTCGCTGATATCGGCATCATAACGGAAGCTGTCCTCTCCTGTATTCAGAATCTGAATAACGTTGATATCATGCAAAATTTCTACGGTTTTATACACCGTAGCAAAGCTCATAGCAGGAAACTTCGGCTGCAGCTTATTAAACAGCATCTCTGCATTCGGATGCCATGTTTCATCAGCCAAAGCTTCATAAACAGCAAGTCTTTGAGGGGTGACCTTGTAGCCACGCTCGCGCAACAGGTTGGTTAATTCCTGACTTGTAAGCATATTCATCACTCCATTGCCAAAAGAATCGGATACAGCGGTTGTCCGCCGTAAAAGGTTTCAACCTCCCACTCATCATTCAGCTCTTCCACTTCAGCTGCCAGCTTTTCAGCCTGCTCTTCGGTTACATCGGCACCATAATATAAGCTGATCAGTTCATAATCCCCATCTGTCAGCATCTTCTGCAGCACCTCTTCCATGCTGCTGCCGTTGCAAACAATTTTATCATTTAAGATACCAAGATAATCGCCCTCATGGATAGAAATACCGTTTACTACGCTGTCGCGTACAGCTACGGTAATACTGCCGCTGGCTGTTTCCTTGGCTTCCTTGGTCATAATAACAGTGTTTTCTTCCATGCTACGTGTTGCATCAAAATGCAGCAGTGCGGACAAACCCTGCGCCATATTGGTAGTAGGAACATAGGCCACCTTGGAATTACCCAACAGCTTACGCACCTGCTCAGCCGCTAAAACAATATTCTTATTGTTCGGCAGAATAATGTACTGCTCGCAGGTACCGTTTTCAATAGCATTGACAAACTCCTCAACCGGAGGATTCATGCTCTGACCGCCGCTGATAATCTCTGCAGCGCCCATTTCATGCATAATCTTGGCAATGCCGTCACCGGCTGCGACAGTAAGCACACCCACGCCATGCTTCACCGGCTGAATATCATCAGCGCTAAAGAGACGGTTTTCGTGCTGGTCGCGCATATTTTCTACTTTGATATCATGCAGAGTTCCCCAAGTCTGCGCCATGTTGAGCGCATCACCGGGATGCTTGGTATGGATATGTACTTTTACAATATCCTCTACTACTGCCACAATCATAGAATTGCCCATGCCCTCTAACGCCTTGCTGACAGTCTGCTTATCAACATTTGCATCCTTGACGATGAATTCGGTGCAATAAGGATATTCCAGATCAAGCGGCTCGCCCTTCTGAATCTGTACCTTGGCACGCGGTGTAACAGGCAGCACTTCGCAATCCTTACCGCGCAGGCCTGCCAGACAGCCCTCGAAAAAGACAATCAGACCCTGACCGCCGGCATCAACAACACCGGCTGCCTTCAATGCAGGCAACAGCTCCGGAGTTCTTGCAAGCTCTTCCTTGCCACTACGGATAGCCTCCAGCAGTACTTCCTCCAGGCTTACATTACCGCGAACAGCATTATAAGCACCCTTGGCCATACCACGAGCTACCGTCAGAATAGTGCCTTCTACCGGTTTGGATACACTGCGGTAAGCATATAAAATACCAAACTGGAAAGCCTTGCCTATTTCTGTATTGTTCAGCGTCTTTTTACCGGCAACACCCTTGCCGATACCACGCAGCAGCTGCGACAAAATTACGCC
>CAKQHU010000113.1 GCA_934234275.1 uncultured Phascolarctobacterium sp. | reverse complement strand
ACCTATTACAGCCCGGAAAACAGCTATATCTATTTATACGGCGATATGGATATCGACGCTACTTTGGAATATCTCGATGCAGAATATCTGAGCAGCTTTGAGAAAACCGGTACTGTTGATTCCGCCATCGCAGAGCAGCAGCCCTTGCCGCGCACTGCGGATATCGAAGCCTTTTATCCGGTTGGGGCAGAGGAGGACTGCACCGCTAAAACGTATCATGAGCTTTCTATCGTAACCGGCAAGGCAACCGACCTGCAGACCAGCATGGCTCTGAGCCTGCTGAAAAGCACCCTGCTGGACAGCGAATCCTCCGCACTGCGCCGTGCGCTGATGGACGCAGGCGTGGGCCAGATTATCAACGGCAGCTATACCTCCAGCATGTATCAGCCGGTATTCTCTATCCGTGCCAGCGGCAGTGAGAAGGAGCTGCGCGATAAATTTATCAGCGTTATCTATAAAACACTGCAGGACATCACTATCAACGGCATTGACAAAAAGCTGTTGGAGGCCAACATCAACTCTATGGAATTCAAGCTGCGTGAGGCAGATTTCGGCGGCTACCCCAAAGGACTGATTTTGGGCATCGGCGTTATGGATAACTGGCTGTACGACGGTAATCCGATTGAAGGCCTCTGCTACAATAAATATCTGGCAGCTCTGCGCGAGGGCCTGAAAACCAATTATTACGAAAGCATTATCGAAAACTACCTGCTGGACAACACCCATAAGGTGCTGGTAACCCTGCTGCCGCAGCCCGGCAAGGAGGAGGCAGACCAGGAAGCCGCTGCTGCCAAGATGAGCGCTATCAAGGCACAGATGAGCCAGGAGGAGCTGCAGCAGCATATCGACGAATGTTCCGAGCTGCACCGCCTGCAGGCTACTCCCGACAGTGAGGAAGCACGCGCAACCATCCCTGTACTGAAACGCAGTGACATCAGACAGGAGGTAGAGAAGATTGAAACGCAGGAGGAAGAGCTGGGCGCAAGCCATCTGCTGTACCTTCCGCGCAACACCAATAAAATCGCTTATACCAGCTTCTATTTTGATATCACCGATATGGAAGCCGAAAAGCTGCCTCTGTGCTATCTGCTCACAGATATCATGGGCAAGTTCAACACCGAGCGCTACAGCTATCAGGAGCTGGCAACCAACGCCATCATGTATACCGGTGGCATTGCGTTCGCTGTACGCGCCTTCACCGAAGCAGAATCCACGGATGATTATAAAATTTACTTCTCCGCCAAAGGCAAATGCCTCACAGATAATCTGCCGAAAATGCTGGATATCCTGCAGGCTATTGCTTTGGAAAGCAAGATGGACGACCTCGACCGCTTCCGCGAGCTAGTGTCCGAGCTGAAAACCGATTGGGATGACAACTTCTTCAACCGCGGTCAGACCGTTGCTATCACCAGACTGTTCTCCTATTGCTCTGCCGGCGCACGCGTCAACGAGCAGGATGAGTTCAGCTATTACCAGTTCCTCAAAAAGCTGACCGATAACTTCGACGAGCTGGCACCGCAGGTACTGGAGCAGTTACGCCTGTTAATCAAACGCTTCTTCCAGAAGAACCGTTTCCTGCTCAGCTACAGCTGTGACGTAAAGGAGCAGGCAGCTGTAAGACAGCAGTGCCTTGACTTCATCAGCAAGCTGTCTGATGCAGAAGCAGGGGAGAAGGCTGAGGTTCTGCCCGTAGGCACCGTTAACGAGGCTATTGCTACCGCAGGTAAGGTACAATACGTCGCTGCAGGCGGTAACTTTGCTAAGCACGGCCACAAATATGTGGGTGCGATGGCTGTACTGGAAACCATTCTGAGCTACGAATACCTCTGGACCAAAATCCGTATCCAGGGCGGCGCTTACGGCGTTACTGCACGCTTTGAGCTGAACGGTGTAGGCGTGTTTGCCTCCTACCGCGACCCGCAGCTGCCGAAAACTCTGGAGGCTTACCAAGGCTTAGCAGAATGGCTGAGAAACGAAGAGTTCCCCGAACGCGAGCTGAACAAGTACGTTATCGGTACCATCAGCACGATGGATAAGCCCCTAACCAACAGCATGCGTCTTGACAAGGCTACCGCGCAATATCTGAAGCACGTTCCCGTAGAGCTGCGTCAGCGTATCCGCAACGAAATCCTGCAGGTTAGCAATGCAGACCTCCAGGCACTGGCTAAGGTAGTAGAGGACATGCTCAGCGACGGCCTAATCTGTGTTGTCGGCGGCAAGCAGCCTATCGAAGCCAATAAATCTTTGTTCAACAATATCATCAATGCGTAAATCTGTACGCTGTTAAGCTTACGCCAAAGCTAAGAAAAACCCGTGACCTCCGAAGGAAGTCACGGGTTTTGTCGTACATAAAAGCGCTATAATATTAGTCCAGCTCGCCGTTCTGCGCCTTTTTAACAAGCTCCTGATAAGCGTTATAAACGCCGCTGTTGAAGCAGGTAAGCACAACGCTCATGCCATAGTCGACGTTAGCATTAATCCATTCGGTGCAGGTCAAAAGAGCGATACGGGCAGCCTCGTCCACAGGATAAGCATAAACACCGGTAGAAATCGCCGGGAAAGCAATGCTATGCAAATGATGCTTGCGCGCCAGGTCCAGGCTGTTCTTGTAGCAGTCGGCCAGCTCCAGTCTTTGTTCAACCTTACCGTTATAAATAGGGCCTACTGTATGAATAATGTAGCTTGCGGGCAGGTTATAGCCATAGGTAATCTTGGCAGCACCGGTTGTGCAGCCGCCTAAGGTTTTGCATTCCTCCAAAAGCTGCGGTCCTGCAGCGCTGTGAATAGCACCATCAACGCCACCGCCGTCTAAAAGCGTGCTGTTGGCAGCATTGACAATCGCGTCGCAGTCCAAAGTAGTAATATCACCGCGCCAAACGGAAATAGCGTTCTGCTGCTTGTTCTTCTTGGCATCGGCCAGCAGCTCCTTGATCATCTGGTTTTGGATATTGAAGGGAGCGGGGGAAGCAGGGTTAAAGATAATACCCGCAATGCCATCCATTTGCAGGATAGCTTCAAAATAGTTGACTAAAGGACGGCTGATAACGTTGCAGGGCTCGCCCTGCTCGTAGGCCTCCTTGCTGCTGAAGGCAGTCATATATTCCAGGCCGCTTTCCGTAGTCTGCGTCTGCAGCAGCAGCTGGCCCTCCGGCGCATCGGCAGCAGTAGGAATCAGCACCTCGGCACCTTCCTGCAGTATTACGCTGACTGCATGCAGCAGCTTCACCAGATTCGCCTCGCTCTGGTCCGCAGCAAAGAATTGCTGAGCGTTCATGATAATATCAGTAGATGGATGTAACATAAGCGTCATCTCCTTGTAAAAATCGTTTACACATATTCATAACTATAATATATAACAAAAAAACAGCTCTGTAAAGAGCTGTTTTTGTATTTGACGCTAAAGTGACATCATTTTACATGCATTTTACAGTCAGGCAATTAAAGCATGCGGAATACAGAAATAACCTTGCCAAGCACCTTAATGTTGTCAGAACCAACAATAGGCTCGTACTTATCGTTTTCCGGCTGTAGGCGCACGCTGCGCAGCTCGCGGAAGTAACGCTTAACAGTGGTTTCCTCGCCGTCAATCAAAGCAACAACAATATCGCCGTTATTAGCAAAATTCTGCTTACGTGCAATAATGTAGTCATGATCCAGAATACCTGCGTTAATCATGCTGTCACCGCATACGGAAAGCATGAAAACATCATCGTCGCAGCCAATCAAGTCACGAGGAATAGGATAGGTCTCTTCAATGTTCTCGACAGCAAGAATAGGAACACCTGCAGTAACCTTGCCAACCAGCGGTACCGGAACAAGGAGCTTGTTTCTCCAGGCATCGCTCTCGCTCATCAGCTCCAGAGCACGCGGTTTGGCAGCATCACGCTGAATGAAGCCATACTCCTGCAGCTTCTTCAGATGATTATGCACGCTGGCACTGGAGGATAAACCTACTGCTGCACCGATTTCGCGTACAGCAGGCGGATAACCCTTATGATTAATAAAAGTACGGACGAATTTCAAAATGTTACGTTGGCGTTCAGACAACATATCTTCGGTATAGTTGCCATCAAAGTCCGGCGGGAGTGCTTTTCTTCTTCCCATTTTAGACCCTCCAATCATGTGTTTATAGTTACCTTATACAAATTATAACAGATAAAAGTAATTTCGTCAAACAGCAGTGCGCACGGTGGCTAATTTAACATAAAAAACGCTAAAAGGTTCTCAAAACCTCCGGGGGAGAAGCAAAAAGCGAAAATTTATCATAATCCGACGCTTTTCTCAGCATTTTCCTCAGTTGAGAAATAACCATGTCTATAATGCTGCCTTTTTACCGCAAAGACTGCAAAATAATATTTTTACGTCCGATAATGTATATTATGTTAAATTTTCCTTTTCTCAGACGTGAAATTTTCATGCACTGCAACTCATTGCACCTGTGTAGTTAAAAGTGCCATTCGTTTACTTGCTGTTCAAGGCTTTTTTCCGTTTCAACGTCGGCTTTTTTGATAAAAAGCATCGCTGTAGCAGCTTTTTGGTTGCAGCTCAGCAAAATTTTGTTGTTATAAGCAAATTCCTTCAGCAAATCGGTATCAGCGCTGATGTCGATGAGCGCTTTTTCCTGGGTGAAGTCAAAATTTGTCTTATAATCCTTCAAAGCAAAGTATTCGTTGCCAAAGCCCTTCAGTCGCTGCAGACCATCATTAATAATGCTTTCCACAGCAAGCTTGTTGGCAACAGGCGT
>CAKQHU010000112.1 GCA_934234275.1 uncultured Phascolarctobacterium sp. | reverse complement strand
TCAAAATTATTAGTGTTACTTGTGTCAGACATACACTTAACCTCCAAAACTTATATTATGTCAATAATTCTCATTATTGCTGTCAGTGTCCTGTTTAAAATCTTCAGCATAATTATCAAAATGATAGCCATCTTCAAAAGTAGCTAAATCAGCACGATTATTAGTAATTTAATTTGCATTATACTATACACGTTATGGCAAAAACGGCACAGCTACCACAAGCTCTTTCTCCCTCGCCATCTCCCAAATCAAAGGCATATTGTTACTTTCCCCTATAATATCCATTATCACTCCATGCTGACCACAAGTCATACATTTCTACATAATGCTCTTTGATAAATCCTTGTATTTTACGTACGTCCAAATCACTTAACGTACCTTGCTTCATCAGTTCTGTATCGCCGTTACCTTTTACAAAAAACTTTGCTGAACCAGCTTCAGTCAACCGTTTGTCACTAGCATGTACATGCATACATTCAATAATGCACTTACTTGTAAAATAAAGATAATATCCGCAAACTTTAAAATCAAAGTACTTTGGCATAATCCTTCTCCATATACTTAATATTAGCATGATAAAGCTTAGTAACCTTATAAGCTTCGATATCATCCATATTAGTTTCTACAAGCTCATTATTATAGAAATAAGCGGCATGATCAGGCTTATGCAAATTTATAACAGTTACACCCTCGCCCCTATCAATAAACGCATATCCTTGAACGATAACCTCAGCAGCATCTGCTAATTTTGGAACATCAGCCATAACGCACCTCCACTTTTTTTATCGGCGCTAAAAATTTCTTAGCATTAAAATATAAGTTATCCAGCATGGGAAGCAAATCAATATAGTCTTCAACCACACCTAACTTTTCGTGCAAACAATCAACAACAATGTATCCATATGGAGCATCCCATTCTTTAACTTTTAAATACTTCACTAACCTATCTGATGTTTTAAAACGAAAATCATAACCACCATAAGAAAAAATCGTAAATCCACCCTTATTACTCAAATAAGCTGTATCTTTGTTCTCCATATTTTCACCACCTCATAAATTGCTGATCATCCCTACTCAAATTATATCACACGAATAGACTTTTGATAACTATTTACCACTTCAAAAAGCCGCCACGCTCACGCGCAGCGGCTCACAGCAGGTCACTTACCACACTGCCACATATACTGCTTTTCATCGGCAGCTTGTGAAGATAAGCATTTCATTCTTAGCAAAGACCATAACACCATTTCAAAGTGCAGCTCAATCAAAGGATTTTCTCACAACATATGTAGTTTTGCCATCAGGAATATCCGGATTCTGCTCGAAAATAGAGCATAGTACAGATGTTAATTTATCGGTAGCAGCCTCTATCTGCATATTGATGGTGTAAACCTGATGCTGATAAACTTCCTTACCTTTGGAATTTTTAAACTTTATCTTCTTGTTATGCTTGGGTCCAAGGGCATACAGATAAACAGCATGATATTTTTCATTAGGATTATTTATCTTGGAATCATTGACGAATTTACCATTGTAAGACGGGTGGAATTCAAGCGTCGAGGCAAAATCATCAATGTACTTAACTATTTCAGGTGTCATTTTAGGTGTTTCCGTCACATCCTTAATGTAACTAGGATATCTGTAATATTTTCCGTCCTGAGGTTTTACTACAACATTCTCCACCTTCTTATCGGGCTCAGGCGCAGGCTTTTTGTCCTTGGCATCATCGCCGCAGCCTGCCGCCAAAAGCAGCGCTACCAGCAGACCTGCTGTAGTCAGATATTTCAATTGCTTTTTCATAAACTTCGCCTCCTTTTTTTACATCTGCTTAAGCTTTTTGCTTTTCTCTACGCTTATTATATGCCAGGGAGCGAAAAAGCGCCCCACCCCAAAAGCCGTTTTAGGGTAGGACGCTTAAAATTTTTATCGATTTATGCTAAAGCAGGTCAATCAAATCTTTTTTTCACCACATATGTAGTTTTGCCGTCAGGAATATCCGGATTCTGTTCGAAAATAGAGCATCTTACAGACTTTAATTTATCGGTAGCGGCATCTATCGTCATATTGATGCTGTAAACCTCCTGCTGATAAACTTCCTTACCTTTGGAATTTTTAAACTTGATCTTATTGTTATGATTAGGACCAAGAGCAGACATATTGATATAGTGAATTTTTTCTTCAGGATTCTTTATCAGGGAGGTATTGGTGAATTTTCCCTTGGAATCCGGATGGAATTTAAGTGTCGAGGCAAAATCATCAATGTACTTAACTATTTCCGGTGTCATCTTCGGTGTTTTGGTCACATCATTAATGTAATCGGGATATCTGTAATATTTTCCGTCCTGAGGTTTTACTACAACATTCTCCACCTTCTTCTCCGGCTCAGGCGCAGGCTTCTTGTCCTTGGCATCATCCCCGCAGCCTGCCGATAAAAACAGCGCAGCAATCAAACCTGCCGCAGCCCAATACTTAAAATGCTTTTTCATAATGTACGCCCCCTTTTTTTACATCTGTTTAAGCTTTTTGCTTTTCTCTACGCTCATTATATGCCTGAGAGCGAAAAAGCGCCCCACCCCAAAAGCCGTTTTAGGGTAGGACGCTTAAAATTTTTCGTTTTTTTAGCTAAAAAAGTGATTTTGCAATGTAAATAGCTTCATCAAACAAAAGCTCAGGCAGTTTTGCCCTTCAGCTTAAGCACTACTGCCAGCAGCAGGCTTACTACAAAGCAGGCGCTGAAGAAGTACAGGGTAAAGCTATAGCTGTGTGTGCGCTCATAAATTACGGATAAAAGCAGCGGTCCCGCAATACCTGCCAGGCCCCATGCTGTTAAAATACGCCCGTGAATTGCGCTCAGCTGCTTGGTGCCGAACAAATCGCTCAAATACGCCGGCATGCAGGAAAAGCCACCGCCATAGCAGGTGATGATAATGAACACCAGCAGTTGGAACATAAAGCTTTCATTTACGCCACCCAAAAGGTAGAATGCCACAATCTCGATAACGAAAAATGCCAGATAAGTATTCGCACGGCCGATATAGTCAGAAACAGTGGACCACACAATACGACCGCCACCGTTCAGCAGGCCGATGATACCAACCATAGAAGCCGCCGCAATCGGAGACATACCGATAACCTCCTGTGCCATAGGCGAAGCTACCGCTAACAGGCCGATGCCGCAGGTGATATTCGTAAAGAAAATCCACCATAAAGCATAGAACTGCCAAGTGTGCATAGCCTCCTTCACGGTGTACTGCACATGCTCAGGCATCTTCGCTTTGAACTGTCCCTTGCCTGCTGCAGTTTCCTGCTTAGGCGGCTCCAGATAAAGTGCAGAAGCAGTCATCACTACTGCATAAATGCAGGCCAAAATCACAAAGTTTTCTACCAGGCCGTATTTAGCAATCAAAATCTGCATCAACGGGCCTGCCACAAGACTGGCAAAACCAAAACCCATAATTGCCAGGCCAGTTGCAAGACCGCGATTATTTGGGAACCACTTTACCAGTGTAGACACCGGCGTAATATAGCCTGTTCCCAGACCAATACCGCCGATAACGCCGTAAAAAAGATATAACAACAGCAGGCTGTGCTGCGTCAGTGCATAGGCTGTACCCAGCAAACCACTTACGAAAAAGCACATGGATATCAAACCGCTGCGGCGTGGACCGTATTTTTCTACATACGTTCCCAAAAAGCCCGCGGAAGTACCTAGGAACAAAATCGCCAGTGAAAAGGTCCAGGTAACCTCCTTCAGTGAAAAACCCATAGCCTGCATAATAGGCTTCGTCAGTACACTCCATGCGTATACGCTGCCAATGCTGATGTGAATGCCGATGGCTGCCAGCACGATCAGCCATCTGTTTTTTGTCTGTTGCATCATGAATACCTCTCTTTATAAGTATTACCTAGTCACCCGGGTTTTCCTTTTGCTCCTTATAAAGAAAAAACGTCTGGGCGATTTTGCCCAGACGGTCGGCGCATACATTCATCTGCCTCCACGTGGTCAATTCCACTTATCCGTCAGGAAGCAGACTGCATTAGGTTATGACTCTATTATACACAAAATTCCGCAATTGTCAACATATAGTGTTTTGTTAATATTTTATTACTATATAATGTAGGAAAGAACCACCTTCCGCCTCACTTCGTTCGGCACCTTCCCCGAGGGGCACAACCCTCAGTCATCGCCTACGGCGATGCCAGCTCCCTTGCAGGGAGCATATAGAAAATTAGAGTTTCAATATATCATTATATCTTCCCTGAAAGGGAAGGTGGCTGCGAGCTTTGCGAGCAGACGGAAGGGTTGCGATATATCAATTGCGACACACACGCCCCCTTCCGCCTCACTTCGTTCGGCACCTTCCCCTATGGGGCAGGCAAGACTAATAGCTTTTTCGTTAAACTTCATTAGCAAATTCTTGGTTCCCCCTCGGGGGAACTGTCGCGTCAGCGACTAAAGGGGGATACATATAATAACGCACAACTTGCCAAGCGATTCGCGGAAAAATTTTTCGTTGCAACGCGATATTTAATTGCGACGCTGCAAACACAAAAAGAGCCGCGCGAACGCGCGGCCCTTCAATACTCATCGAACTAAAATTATTTCTTACGAAGATTTACAGTTGTCGTATGCTTGCAATGCGGGCAGCAAGCCTTACCGCCGCCGGCATCACAGCCAATGCAGCCACCGGTTTTATGTGCCTTGATGACCTGCTTGGATGCCAAATACACACAACCAACAATA
>CAKQHU010000111.1 GCA_934234275.1 uncultured Phascolarctobacterium sp. | reverse complement strand
ACTATTCCGGCCGTTCCGTAATCGTTGTAGGTCCTGAGCTGAAAATGCATCAGTGCGGCCTGCCGAAGGAAATGGCTCTGGAGCTGTTCAAACCCTTCGTTATGAAGCGTTTGGTAAACAGCGGTGAAGCAACTAATATTAAGAGTGCTAAGCGCATGGTAGAGCGTGCTACCAACGCTGTATGGGACGTTCTGGAAGAGGTAATCAAGGAACATCCTGTACTGCTGAACCGTGCACCGACTTTGCACAGACTGGGCATTCAGGCTTTCGAGCCTATTCTGTCCGAAGGCCGTGCTATTAAGCTGCATCCTCTGGTATGTACCGCTTACAACGCCGACTTTGACGGTGACCAGATGGCTGTCCATCTGCCGCTTTCCGTTGAGGCTCAGGCTGAAGCACGTATGCTGATGATGTCCGTAAACAACATCCTGGCACCGAAAGACGGCAAGCCTGTTGCCGTTCCTACCCAGGATATGGTTTTGGGCTCCTACTATCTGACTATTGAAAAGACCAGCAAGGATGACCCGGACGTTAAGGGTGAAGGAACCCGCTACAGCAGCGTGGACGAAGCTCAGCTAGCTTACTTCCACCATGCGGTAGATCTGCAGGTACCTATCGAAGTTTATATTCCCAACAGCGAAATCTATGATGAAGAAAAGGGTGCAGCTGTCGGTGAAACTGGTATGTCCCTGGTAGTTACAACTGTAGGTAACACTATTTTCAATGGCGAGCTGCCTCTGGAAATGCGTTACTATCATAAAGAAAAAGATCAGGTTGTTGAAAAGCATCTTGATGCTGAAGGCAACGTTGTTGAAGAAACCGTTGAGGTTGAACGTTGGCACCTTGGCAAGCTGATTGACAAAAAAGAATTGGGCAAACTCGTTGCTAAAGCTCATAAGCTGTACGGCAACCTGCGTACTGCCGAGATTCTGGATATTGTTAAGAAGATGGGTTACGATAATGCTTGTAAATCCGGTATTTCTATCGCAACCTCCGATATTCAGATTCCTGCTGAAAAAGAAGTTATTCTGGAAGCAACAGAGCATGAGGTTGATAAGGTTGAGCGCCTCTTCCGTCGTGGCTTGATGAGTGATGACGAACGTTATCGTAAGGTAATCGACCTCTGGAACGAAGCAACCGATAAAGTTACCGACAAGCTGATGAAATCCACCATGAACAAGTTCAATCCTGTTTCCATGATGGCTGACTCCGGTGCCCGCGGTAACAAACAGCAGATTCGTCAGCTGGCTGGTATGCGTGGTTTGATGGCCGATCCTTCCGGTCGTATCATTGACCGTCCTATCAAATCCAACTTCCGTGAAGGCCTGACCATTTTGGAATACTTCATTTCTTCTCATGGTGCTCGTAAAGGCTTGGCCGATACCGCACTGCGTACTGCTGACTCCGGTTACCTGACTCGTCGTCTGGTTGACGTTGCACAGGACGTAATCGTACGTGAGGACGATTGCGATATTGTAGGTATGAACCTGGTTAAGGAACGCAGCCGTCTGAGCAAGGCTGTTCTTGGTGCAAGCCAGAACAAAATCCGCGAAAAGGTTATGGGCCGTACCCTGGCTTCCGGCGTACTTGATGAAGAAGGCAACCTGATTGCTGAAGCAGATACCAACATCACCGAAGAGCTTTTTGCTAAGCTCAATGATGCCGGTGTTGAAGAAATCAATCTCTATTCCGACGAAGATATGAACGGTGAGGATGTTGAAAATGTCCGCATCAACATCAGCGATACCTTTGCTCATAATGTGCTGAAGGAAGCAATGATGCATAACTTCAACGGCAAAGAGGTGGCAGCTGATATTGTTAACGGTGCAGGCGAGGTGCTGGCACATACCGGCGAAACTATGACCGAAGACATTATCAACGCTGTTCTGGCTGATGGTACCGTTAAGGAACTGCGTATCCGCAATAACGAAATTGCCGGCATTGAGGTTGAGGCAATTACCGAAGGCAAAAAAGAGAAAACCATCATTGAAACCCTGCATGACCGTATCATTGGCCGTAACCTGGCTGAGGATATTCTGGATGAAAATGGTGAAATTCTTTATCATATCAATGAATATGTTACCGAGCCTATGGCAGAACGTATCTGCCAGCTGCGTGAAAAGGTTAAAATCCGCAGCGTACTTACCTGTAAGGCTAAATTCGGCGTTTGCCGCAAATGCTATGGCCGTAACCTGGCAACCGGCAAGAACGTTGATGTTGGTGAGGCAGTCGGCACTATCGCCGCACAGTCCATCGGCGAACCCGGTACTCAGCTTACCATGCGTACCTTCCATACCGGCGGCGTTGCAGGTGCAGACGATATTACCCAAGGTCTGCCTCGTGTCGAGGAGCTGTTCGAAGCACGTAAACCGAAACATCCTGGCATTCTGTCCGAGGTTGCAGGTCACGTACATATTACCCAGGAAGGCAACAGCCGCAAGGTAACCGTAATGGCACTGGATGGCGAAAACCAGGAATACCAGATTCCTTACGGTGCTAAGCTGTCTGTTGTTGAGGGCGAGGAAATCGCTAAGGGCGACCGTCTGACCGAAGGTTCTCTTAACCCGCATGACGTACTGCGTATCAGCGGCGTGAAGGCTACCCAGAACTATCTGGTATCTCAGGTAGTAGGCGTTTATAAGTCTCAGGGCGTAGATATCAACAGTAAGCACATCGAGGTTATGGTTCGTCAGATGATGCGTAAAATCCGCATTGAGGAATCCGGTGACACCACAATGCTGCCGGGTGAAGACGTTGATGTGGCAGAATTTGAAGATCAGAATACCGAGATGCTGGAAGCAGGCAAGGCTCCTGCAGAAGGCCGTGCTATCCTGCTGGGTATCACCAAAGCTTCTTTGGCTACCGACTCCTTCCTGTCTGCTGCTTCCTTCCAGGAAACCACCCGCGTACTCACCGATGCCGCTATTAAAGGCAAAGTTGACCCGCTGCTCGGCCTGAAAGAAAACGTTATCATCGGTAAGCTGATTCCGGCAGGTACCGGTATGAGCCGTTATCGTGATATCAAAGTTAAATATAATGTTCCGATGCCTGAAGTTGCAACTGCTGAAACCGCAGCAGAAGAAACTCCCGATAAGGAATAACGTATAAGCAAGCGCGCCTCAAAGCCTTAAGCTCTGAGGCGCTTTGCTCTCTAAGGAGAACGAATTTATGCTGATAAAAAAATTTCCTGTTCCCTGCCGCGTTGATTATGTTCCTTCTCCCTATGAGCCGGATGAGGACGGTGTGCAGGATGTCGGCTATTATAACGGCAAGCTGAGCGACGGCCGTGCCTATCGTCTGGAATGCTGGCGTATGGACGATATGCTGATGCTGACGGTGATGTTTTCCGACCGTTGTCTTGAGGGCTATAGACGTGAGGATATGGCACTTTTGCTGGAGCTGGAGGATATCGTATGCTTTACAGGTACCAACCGTAAGCTGCAGGCTACACGCACTGAGGATGACCGTGGACAGACTGTATGGGCCATTAATATTATGCTGGCTAATAAAAAAGGCACCTATGCGGAAATCGTACCGTCATTGAACAGATATATCATGTAAGACAATCGCTGCTGAAGGCAAAGCCTCGGCAGCGATTTTTTCAGTTAAAATTAATTTTACATGCCTATACTGCATTGTGATACAATAGCAGTAATGGAGGCGGAAGCAATGAAAATTTTATTAGCTGAGGATGATATAAATTTAGGCAAGCTTTTAAGCATGCTGCTGAAAAAGCAAAATATAACTGTGAACTGGGTGCAGGATGGCGAGGCTGCCTACGATGCTGTGTATGCCGACGGCTATGATGTGCTGGTGTTGGATTGGATGATGCCGCTTCTGAGCGGTCTTGACCTGTGCAAGCGTCTGCGAGAGGAGGATTATCAGGGAAAAATATTGCTGCTGACGGCCAAGGATACATTGGCGGATAAGGTACAAGGCTTAAACAGCGGTGCCGATGACTATCTGGTAAAGCCCTTTGAGCTGGAAGAACTGGTGGCACGCTTAAATGCACTCTGCCGCCGCCAGGGACAGTACAGTGCGGAAAAGCTGCAGTATGGCGCTTATACGTTGGAAAGCTCTACCTATTGCCTGGCATACGGTGAACGTCGTGTAGAGCTGCGCCCGCGTGAATTTAAGCTGCTGGAGCTGCTTTTGCGTAACCGTGGGCAGGTTATGCCGCGAGCGGTGCTGCAGGACCGTATTTGGGGCATTGACAGCGATGTGACGGAGAACAATCTTGATGTGCATATCCGTCTGCTGCGTAAAAAAATTATGGAGCTGAACGGAGAAGAACTGATTAAAACGATGCGGGGAGTGGGCTATTATGTGGAATAAGCCTTTTGAAAAGCTGCGCCGGCGCATGACCTGCTTATATGCAGCAATCTTCGGTGCTTTGATTTTGGTTATTGTGGCTGCGGCCTACACCTTTATCTGGTGGGAAATAGTGGCGCATGAAAAGGAAAATCTAGTAGCGCAGATTTACCATGAGGGCGAGGAATGGGTAGAGTCGGAGGAGGCGCCCTGCTCTGAAGCAGCTATCCGCAGCGGGAAGATGCTTGCATACTTTGTGAATGCCGATGGCTCGAAGGTAATTTTAAACCAGCTTGGAACAAGTGATGTAGGTCAGGCGCTGATGAGTCATAAAGATGATTGGCCGAAGAATCTGAATACATCACGTCTTTTACGTATGCATGGAGTGAATGGTGAGCGTTATCGCTACCTTGCCGCAGTTGCTCCCGTTATTGACGGTGATAAGCAGGTTGGCAGGCTTTATATGTTTAAGAATATGGAGTTTTATTATCATGCGGCCTATAAAACGCTGTTTTTGCTTTTATGTATGGCCTTGGTTCTGTATTTTGCCACTTGCTATTTTGGCTATTGGCTGGCGGGACGCAATAT
>CAKQHU010000110.1 GCA_934234275.1 uncultured Phascolarctobacterium sp. | reverse complement strand
ATTTCACTGCGAGCACGGCCCAGGAAGGTGATGCCGAAGAAGCGTACAAAGCAGCCGAGAGCCAGTGCTCCGGTAAAGCCCAGCAGAATAAATGACACAGCCGTCCACAGGCGGATATCCTGACCTGCGCAGCTTGTACCCAGGCTGATAAAGCTCTGCAGCACCAGCCATTCACCGGTAAAGCCATTCGTCAGCGGAATAGCGGCGAGTGCCAGCGAGCCGACGAAAGCAAAGACAGCGGTATACGGCATCTTGCGCGCCAGGCCGCCGAACAGCTCCAGGTTCTTGCTGCCGGTGCCGTGCATAATGCTGCCGGCACACATAAACATCAGCACCTTCATAATGCTGTGGTTAAAGGCATGCACCAGCGCTGCCACAAAGCCAAGCATATAAAAGCTGCTGCCGGAAGCCTTCATCAGCATACCACAGCCGAAGGCAGCAAAAATTACGCCCATATTTTCCACGGAGGAATAAGCAAGCACGCGCTTAATATCCGTTTCCATCTGAGCGTAGAGTACGCCCAAAAATGCAGACACTACGCCTGCCAGCAGCACAACAACGCACCACCAGTAATTCCAGGCAGGCAAAAAGCTGAACATAAAACGGCCGAAGCCATAAAGAGCAATCTTCAGCATAACACCGCTCATCAGCGCGGAAACGTGACTGGGTGCTGCCGGATGCGCCTTAGGCAGCCACACATGCAGCGGCACCAGACCGGCCTTCAAAGCAAAACCGGCAAAGGCACAAACAAAAACAAGATGCTGCCAGCTGCCATCCAGCGTATTCTTAGCCATAGCAGCAAAGCTGAAGCCCTCGCTGGCAGAGCCTGTCAGCAAAAAGGCAATCATAATCGCCGCCGTACCTACACTGGTCATAACCAGATACTGATAAGCAGCATTCCAGGTAGCACGCTTTTCGGATTCATGGTTAACCAGCATAAAGGAGGCTACGGCCATAATCTCCCAGAAAAGCAGGAAGCTGAAGGCATCGCCTGCCAGCAGCACCAGTACCATAGACATTATGAACAGGCACCACATGCCGCCCAAAAGACGCAGACGGCTGCCATCATAGCTACGCGCATAACCAAGCGCGTACAGGCTGGTAACAACACCGGCGATACCGGTCAAAAGCAGAAAGACTGCGCTCCAGCCATCGCAGCCTAAAGAATACGAGCCCCAGGTCAGGGGTGCGGGGCTCACGCCGCCGAAAAGCAGCAGGCCTGCCGCATAAGCGCAGACAGCGCTGCCAAAAAGGGCAGCGCTGTTAGCAAGCCAGTGTGCAGCACGCTGCATGCCGTGGGGAAGCAGCATGGTTAATACGCCAATGCCATAGAAGCCCACAGCCACTAAAAACATTTCCATTTCATCACCTACACATAAAAATTTCAACTTCTTCACAAAAATGACATGTATCGTTAATTATAACACATTTGTTGATTGCGTAAAAGCAAATTACTGTTAAGAATACAAAAAAATACACCGAACCTGCAGAAATTCCACAGATTCGGTGGTTTATAATAAGGCTTCGGTATCAAAGCGGTATATTATCAAAATAAAATTCTATAGTTAGCTGTTGGCGCAGTCATGTATAATAGCGTGTTCATGATTAGCTTGGTAAACGTGTGCCGTGTGACGGCCAAAACCGAAGTAAGCAGGTACGATCTTTAGCCTGCCGCCGTCTTAATAGCGTTTACCTTCAGGACAGCTTTAAAACTGTCAACTCTGCCTAAGCATTTCTTATAGTTAGAAAATCTATTTATTCAATATATCTGCCCTGAGCTTCTGCCATATTATCTTTTACAATTATTTACCTTGCAGCTCCTCAAAGTGCTCATAAATATAATCCAGGTTGGCCGTAATCGGGAAAGCAGGCTCCGCAGCAGGATTCAGTCTGCTCATCAGGGCCGCCGCCTCAATCATATCGCTCAAATCAGCGGTATAGGCACGTATTCTGTTATATTCGGCTTTTGCTGCCTCCACAACTCCCGGCAAAGGCTTGGTAACCGTAGTAACAGTATATTCCGCAGACAGCTTTTCGTTATTGCTGCTGAAAGTAATCTCATTTACGGAATTACGTTCCTCCTCCTTTAGGGAAACCAACACCTCATATATCGTCAAAGTGGCACGCAAATCGTTGGCATAAATCACAGCTGCATCATAGCTGAATTTTTCCTCACCGATTTGCATTTCGTTTTTGCAGTCGGCAATAGCCTGTGCCAGCTTTCTGCGGCAAACGGCCAGATAGCTGTAAATTTTCAGCAGCTTCGGCAGCTCGTAGCCCTGAACATTCAGGCTCTTTTTAATTTTAACCTCGTCCTGATAATTACGTTCTTCGGTAGGAAACAAATAATTCAATTCCGAGCGCTTATGAATATCCTTAACCTCGCAAAACTTTGCGGGAAGCAAAGCGGCACTGCTACCCAAATTACCGGAAATAAGCTCATCCATGATATTTTTGATTGCTTTTTGATATTGAAAGGCTTTTTTTAAGTTCATATGCTGCACCTCTTTCTTGCATCATCAGCTCTGTATTTCGTTTACGTTCATCTTACAAGCTAATAATACAACAGCCAAGACTTTTTATCATGGAAAAAAAGTTGCGCACCTGCCGAAATGCCGAATAAAAATTACCCTTACTCCTTCGCCCGCAGCGCCAGCTGCTTACGCAGCCTGTGGCGCAGCAGCTCAATAAAGCCTGCCGGCTCCTGCACCCGCAGCAACGGTCCGAAGGATAAAATACGGATAACCATTTCCGTTTCATCACTTTTGTTATACATCAGCTGCAGCCTGTAATGCTTTTCATCCAAGCGCTCCGTTATCTTTTCCAGATGCGAAAAATGCAGCATCGCCCGCTCCAGAGCATTGCGCTCGTCCGTCAGCAGGACGGTAACCGCACAGCGTTCCGGCTCCAGCAGCATGCAGGCCTCCTCACCCGTCTGCTCCAGCATTTTGCAGCTTTTGATGCGTCCCACATTAACGTAATGCAGATGGCGCTCGCACACTGCCTTCAGGCGGAACTTGTCATCCTTCGCCGAATATTCCATCTGCAGCGGCAGATATTCCTTCCGCACGCTCTCGTTTTTGCCGCTGATAAAGCTGATTTCTACTCTGCGCTTTTCCGTTATCGCCTGCAGCAGCAAGCGAAAATGCTGTTTGTACTCGGGAGCATCATAATTATCACCGTCGCTGTAACGGTCGAAATAGACAAACTGCTCCTCGCTGAACAGCGGCTCCACATCCTCCAGTCCGCTGCAGTCCACATCAAAAAGCTGTAGCCGCTTATCCGTCAGCAGGCTTTTCAGCCAACGACGTTGCAACGTTGTCAACGGCATCGCCGGTGCATGCCGCAGCGGCGTAGTCATATCCTTCTGCAATAATGGCCAGCTTCCGTCCTGCAGTGCCTTGGGAATGGTCAGGCAGCTGTCGGCAAAGGCCTGCTCCCGTACCAACAGCTCCAAGCTGTCCTTCGTCAGCTGCTTTTCCTGTGCCTGCCGCAAAATGGAGCTCACAACATTAAAATAGGTGCCGTATATTTCGTTAAAAAAGCTATCACTGTTCGCCATCCGCTTGCACCTCCTGCAGATAATAGGCTGCCGTCTGCTCCAGATCATCATAAAAAATGCGCTCTATTTCCTCGTTACTGCAGCTAAAGGCAGTAATGCGCCCGATAAAGGTGCGTATCCACGGCAAAAGCTCACGCGCATCATACACGGCAGCACTGAAGCAATAATGCTCCGCATCCAGCTGCCGCACCGTTCCGCAGCGCTTTTCGCGCTCCAGGCGCTGCACAATAAACTGCTCGTCAGCTGCCGCTTCCACCGTAAAGCTGATTTCCTCCAACTTGTCTGTCCTGAGCATGCCTGCGCCCCAGATATGCGGTGCCGCCTCCTGCGCCAGCCGTAGAAACTCCTCATAGCGTTCTTCCGTGCGTTTAACCTCAATGCTTTCGATATGGTCCAGACGGTTGAACAGCAGCCTTTGCGCAGCATAGCTGTAGCTCCAAAGATACTGCCGTCCGGTCCTCGTGCTGCAGTAAATTTTCAAGGGGCAAACATATTGCGGTATGCTGCTGCCGTCCTTGTCACAGCGGTAAAGCGTTACGGACTGCCTGCTGTTCATCGCCTCCAGCAGCTCGTACAGCAGCTTGCTGTCCATCGTATATAAAATAAAATGATGCTTAAAGGCAAAGGCTTCGCAATCCTCGACAAATTTATCCAGCAGATAGGAGCCTGCCTCTCCCAAGGGCGCCGCCTCGGAAAAGAAGGCGCAGGCAAGCTGCCAGCTGCGCCAGTTCACCTCATCCCGCGCCAGGCAGTAAAGATTGCGCCGCCCCTGCTTCACTAGCCGCAGCATTCCGAGCGCAGTATATTCATTCAGCTTGTTGCGCACCGTCGATTCATCAGGCTGACGCAGCTGATTGTCAAAGCAGTTGAAATAACGGCCGCACAGCAGCTCCAACAGCTCTGCCGCCGAATAGGCCTTGCCGTCGGCAAGAATATCCAGCAGATAAAAATGCAGCGTAATATCCATGGACGTAAAGCTCTTGGCCTTCCAGCTTTTGTACAAAGGATTATGACTGATACTGCTGCTGTCGAAGGAAATGCGGTAGGCTCTGCCGTCCGCTTCGCTCTTAAAGCTCATATAATCCTCCAGCCAGCTGTCCAGACGCCGGCGATTATCATCGTAGCTTCTGGAGCTTTTGGCGGTAAAATCCTGTCGCTTCTCAAAGCCGTATACATAAAAGCGCCGCATAAAATTGCGGATATCACTGTAATTTTTAAAAAGCTCGCTATAAGCCATCTGCTTTTGTTCCCCTTCCGCGCTGATTTAATATTAGTATAACATAAGCAGCGTATCTCTGTAATTACAAAAACGGCGCAACAGATTTTTGCATCCGTTACGCCGTTAATTTATTTTTTATTCAACTGTTACGCTCTTGGCGAGATTACGCGGTTT
>CAKQHU010000109.1 GCA_934234275.1 uncultured Phascolarctobacterium sp. | reverse complement strand
TATGTTCCCGATGACGAGCCATGTTGAGTGCGTCACCCTGCTCACTAGGAGCTGAGCGACGCGGTGAGCAGCTGGTGCGCGCCATGTGATAGCCGTCGAAGAATGCGAGCGAAAGCGAAGCATGATTGGAGACGGCGAACCGCTGAAACTGTGGTGCTGCTAAATCGCATGAATACGGCATTTTAAGGGTTTTGCAAGGGTGAAAAACTGTAATTTGTGGCCCTCGTGTGGCCGAAAATTTTAGATGGCCACAATTTAATAGCAAAAAACGAAGCGCTCAGACAACAATAATTTGCTGTCTGAGCACCTTTTTTGTAAAGATAGACAATTATTGTCGCTTCTATGTTTTATAATGAAATTAATACAGTCAATCAATGAAAAAGCAACACTGAATTGCCGGTATATTTTGGAGATGATGAAAAATGGCTTTTAGCGAAGTGAAAAGAATATTGGAAGAGATAAAAGTCGATATTAATTACTGCAGTAGCGAAGATTTTGGCATGTTGACTAAGTGCGCAAAGTTTTTTCCGTGATTGTTTAAGCATAAAGGCCTATACTGAATATAGCAGATTAGATTATCATAATCTCTATAACTTGTGTGAAGTAAAGGAGATGGCGAGATGGAATTTACCGATATCATTGGTGTACAAGAACTTTTTGAAAATGATGATAACATCGATAAGTTATTGCATTATGTAATTACAAAAGGAAGAGTTTTTCCGGGATATAAAGGAACATATTTATATAATAATATCGGACGCGCTGAATATATTGCCCATATTCTTAAAAATAGCGAAGACGGACAAAATGAAGTTGTAGGCATCAGCTCTCACGTAATGGGTAACTGTTTTTGGCATGTCAGAATCAGTGCTAACGGTATTTTGGAAGAAAATACAGACGAGCTGTCAAAGTGCGTGTTCTGTACATCTATGTCTGATGATGAAGAAAGCATAGTACCTGTAAGGCTTGTCCATGCAGATGTACTGCCTTGCTATTCTCCTGGCGAACCGGTTACTATGCAGATGGCTGCATTTCCGCTGAAAATCAGTTACTATCCTGATGAAGAAGCCTGTGATAAGGCTCATAACATTGGTATGTTCATGGGAAAACAGTTAAGATTGGCATCTGATAGATTGTTGAATTTTGGTGGTGAGGATTGTCTGATAAAGGGAACCGTAAAATCTATTGAACGTCACAAAACGCTGTCTATAGCAGGAAATAATGCTGAAGAAAGAGAATTCTACTATGTTATTATTGATACCCAATTCGGAGAATTGCCTTTGTGTCATAAAAGAGAATTAGTATCGGAAGAAGAAAGACAGTTTTTAAAGAAAGGCGCTTATGTATTTGCTTATTGTATAATTTCTGGTGATGTAGCTATTGAAGACTACCAGGAAGGTGCGGTATATGATGATATAAATGATTTGAAATTGATCAGGGAGTGTCTTGATACCAAGGATTTTTCAAGAGCTGTCAATCTATTTTGTGACGATGCAGTATATGTATCAGATGGATATGGTACCAGAGCAAATACCGGCAACGCTGTTAGAGAATATTTACAACAAGTTGCAGATAATATCAAGATGGATGAAAATGCTGTCATCAGAACATTACTTGTCTATATCGAAGACTATCAGGGGCAAAATGACGTTAACAAGAAATATATTGGGCATTATGCAGTAGTGTATTCTCAGTATATAGAAAAAGGTATAGACAGTTTCTTTATTATTGAAACTGATGAAAATGGCAAAGTATCTGAATTATACGTTTCGCGTGATAGCGGATTTAAAGTTGAGCCTGTTAATTGTTTGCCTGAAAAAGAAGAATCGGATTTTACTCCTCTATGTTTAGAGCATAGCGTTGGAGATTGGCTTGCTATTCTTAAAATGTGGCATGCTTCTGATGATGAATATGAAACTGATACTATAGTGTGGGGGGGCATGGAACCTGATTGCTTATATGAAGATAGAACCTCAAACAGTATTGTCGAATTACAGGACAAAAATGAAATTTTTCTTGCGTTTAAAGAAAAACTGCAAGAACTGAATAGACAAAATGATAACTATATTGAAGATAATAAGCTTATTTTCGATAATGGTAATTCCGGAAGTGCAATTACCATTGAAGTAAGCAAACGGCAAAGAATTAATAAAATTGTTGTAGAAGCGCATTCTAAGTATCTATGTTGAGTTGACTAATGTGATAGTTATACGGGAATAAAGCGAAGCATAATTGGGATGGCAGAACCGTATTTTTTAGAGTATATTTTTTAGAGTATAAGAGGTGAACGTGATAATGGTTACATTTAAGTTGATAGAAGAAACAGACGAGTATTTACTTTATTGGTATTACGCTGAAGGCGATGAAAGCCTGAAACCGGGAATAATCATCGTTGATAAAATTAAGGGTACAATCGATATCACCGAGCTTGCCGAGGATGATTGGGAGCGTGATATATCTGTTGAAGAATTAAACGAATTTGCTGAATCCGTTAATAGGGAGATACGTGAAGAAGGCGGAACGGATTTTCTGGAGGTTGCGACAGAACCGGAGCATAGTGTATTTTTTGGAGATCACGCAGTCAATGCGATTCGGGATAAATTGCGTGAAGGAATTGTTCCGAAAAAAGGAGCGCGGGCTTGGTATTGACGAAGCACTGAAATATTGATTTTGCTCTATTTTGAATAGGGCAGGAAGGAAAATTTCATCCTTGCTGACAGCATAATAGCATTACAAGGCGTTCTGCCCAACTGTGGTTGAACGCTTTATTCTTCAATAATAATTAGAGAATTTTCACACTATTCTTGACAATCATGCAATTATCTGCTAAGATAAACCCATAAGATTTTGCACGCCTGCCTGGAGTATGGTCGTCGCAGCGTCACGCACGCCTTATGTATTATTTGAGTAGTACATAGGGCGTTTTTTGTTAAGAAGGGAGTTGAAGTAATGCAAACAAATGAGGCAAGTCAAGAAAGTGAAATCAAGCAGGTCATACGCAGCCTTTGCATGATGAACAACAGGTTTATGAACTTTATGCTTGATGACAACAAAGAAGCAGCGCAGGTTTTCTTGCGCGTAATCTTGGGAGATGATAAAATTAAGGTGAGAAATGTCAGGATACAGAGCTTTATTCAAAACATCTACGGACATTCTTCTCAACTGGATATTTTAGCGCAGGATAGCAAAGGGCGCTATTTTAACGTAGAAGTACAGAGAAGTGATGAAGGCGCTCCGGCTAGACGTGCCAGATTTTACAGCAGTATCCTTGATACACACTTCCTGCAGCCTGGTAAGCTCTACGAAGAGCTGCCGGATACCTATGTAATATTTATCACCGAAAATGATGTTTTGCACGATAATCTGCCGTTGTATAATATAAGACGCAGAATTGATGAAAATGCGAAATGCTTTGAAGATGGTTCGCGCATTATCTATGTCAACAGCCAGCGTCGAGATGATACAGCGTTGGGTAAACTGATGCAGGATTTATATTGCACAGAGCCTAAAAATTTACATTACCATGAATTTGCCGAGCGCATGGAGTTTTTGAAATACAGTAAGGAGGGCGAAGAAAAAATGACTGACGTGATTGAAGAATATGCTGCAAGAAAGGCAGAAGCAGTGGCAAAGGAAACTGCTAAAGAGAAAAATATTGAATTTGCCAAAGGCTTACTGGCTGACGGCATGAGCATCGAATTTACTGTCCGCCATTCAAAGCTTTCGGAAGCAGAAGTACGTGAGCTGGCATCCAAGTTGACAGCATAACAGTAAAATAGCATAAAGCTGCAAAAGGCGTTCTGCCCAACTTTGGTAGAACGCCTTTTTTATATAAACGCGCTCCGCATTCTCCCTGATTTATGCTATAATAAACTACAAGTATGTTTGCAGGAGGTTGCCATGTTTGCTGTTAATGTTGCGATAAATTTACCGGTAAAAAATTTATTCCGTCAGTTTACCTACAGTGTGCCGGAAGCGCTGCAGTTTATAGACAGCGGCTGGCGTGTAGTTGTTCCCTTCAGCGGCCAGAAGGTGGAAGGCTTTGTGGTGGAGCGTGTGCCATTGCCTGCTGACCTGGAGCTCCGCGGTAAGCTGAAGCCTGTGGAGGCAGCCTTGGGCGATACTCCTTGGTTTGATAAGGAAATGCTGGCTACTGCCAAATGGATGGCAGATTATTATATGTGCTCGTTGGCAGAGGCAATGCGCCTTTTCGTGCCGGGGAAATCGAGTATTAAGCGGCGTGCAGTGCGTGATGCGCAGGGACGTTTGCTTTATTATGTTTATAATGAGCGTTTGCAGGAAAAAACAGTGCTGGCTTATCGCATCAATGTAGCAGGAAGGCAGGCGTTGGCCGAAGGAGTACTTGCCAAACGTGCCAAGGGGCAGCATGCTGCGTTGGGCATACTGGCTCAAGCTGCGGGAGCGCTTAGCGTAAGCGAGCTGGCGCAGCAGGGTGTGAGCTCCGCTGTGGCGCGCGCATTAGCGCAAAACGGTTTGGCGGACGCAGTGCAGAAGCGTGTGCTGCGCAACAGCTACAACACGTTGCAGGAGCGTGGCGAAAGCCTGCAGCTGACGGCGGAGCAGCAGGATGCTGCGGCAAAGATTAATCAGGCGATAGATGTGCAACGTGCGCAGTCGTTCTTGCTGCAGGGAATTACCGGCAGCGGTAAGACGGAGGTTTACCTGCGTGCGGCAGCTCATGCCGTTGATGCAGGTTGGCAGGTGCTGATGCTGGTGCCGGAAATTGCGCTGACGGCACAGCTGGTGAAACGCTTTCAGGCGTGGTTCGGCAGCGAAATTGCCGTGGCGCACAGCAAGCTGTCGCAAAATGAAAGAGGCGACGTGTGGTACCGCATGCGCACAGGCAAGGCAAGAGTTTTAATCGGTGTGCGCAGTGCAGTGTTCGCTCCGTTTGAAAAGCTGGGTCTGGTGATTGTCGACGAGGAGCACGAGGGAAGCTACAAGGAGGAGGACCATCGTCCACACTATAATGC
>CAKQHU010000108.1 GCA_934234275.1 uncultured Phascolarctobacterium sp. | reverse complement strand
GCCTGCCAAGCGCTCTACTCTTGCCAAATCAGCCGTGCAGCAAACCTGCAGACGTCCCTTGCCTTCTGTACGCAGCAGGCCTTCCTCTTTAAGTGCCGCAATGGCGTCGGCACTGGTGGCAGCCGCCGGGTCAAGCACCTTTACCTTCGGTCCTAAATCTGCTTCAATTTGTTCTTTGATAAAAGGATAATGCGTGCAGGACAAAATCACTGCTTCAACGCCCGCTTTTTTAAAAGGCTCGGTATACTCGGCGATAGCCTGCCGCAGCTCCGGGCTGTCAAACTGCTCGCCTTCGATTAACGGCACAAACTTGGGGCAGGCCACAGGATAAACCTGCGCTTGCGCATCAGCGGCAAGAATAGCCTTTTTGTGCAGCCCGCTGGCAATAGTAAACTGCGTTGCCAACACGCCGATTTTCTTATTCGGACTGGCCGCCAACAGCTGCTGCGCCCCCTTGGACATCCCGACAACACTGAACGGATGCGTCCCCCGCAAACTGTCTACACCGAGCATCGTCAGCGTATTGCAGGCTATGACTACCTGCTTAACGTTTTTGGCTGCCAGCCAATCGATTATTTCGCCCACAAAACCACGGATTTCTTGTTCACTGCGTGTGCCGTAAGGCGTACGTGCAGTATCACCTACATAAATAAAATCCTCGTGCGGCAGCATCTGATGCAGGCATTTCAAAACCGACAGACCGCCGACTCCCGAATCAAGTACGCCAATGGGCTGCATTTTATCCATAAAAATACCCTCCCGTATTTTTTATACTTTAATACATTAATTATATCACTTATATACGTTTGCGTATATAAAAAACAGGCAAAGAAAAATTCTTTACCTGCTCTTTACCTGTTTTACCGCAATTCAATATTTACAATATTCATCCGGCCGTCAGCCCGCCGTCGACAGTTACAATGCTGCCGGTCATAAAGCTGTTGGCAGGGGACGCCAGACTGCAGATTACGTGCGCAACCTCACCGGCTGCCGCAATCCGCTGCAGAGGATAGGCTGCAGCTACATCCGCCAGCGTATAACCGCCGTTCGCATCAGCAAGCTGCTGCTCCAGCAGCGGCGTATCAACGTCTGCCGGGCAGACGCAGTTCACGCGCACGCTCGGCGCCAGATCAAGCGCCAGCGCTCTGGTAAACGCCACCACCGCACCTTTAGTCGCACAATAAAGCGCACAGCCGTAATTGCCGCTGACAGCAGCATCCGACGCAATATTTACCACGCTGCTTTTACTCCGCAGATAAGGCAGCGCTGCCTGCGTCAAGAACATCATGCCTTTAACGTTGACGTTCATCATCGCATCAAAATCTGCTTCCGTAAGCTGCTCCAGACGCTGCTCACGATAAAAGCCGGCGCTGTTGACCAAAATATCCAGCTGCCAGTCAGGCTTGCCCTCCTGCTCAGCAATCTTTGCCACTGCAGCCTTGCATTCAGCCTGCTTCGTTACATCACAGGAAATATACACTGCCTGCTTTCCTGTCTGCTTCTCCAGATAACGCAAAGCCTGCGCGCCGCGCTCCTTGGAGCGCCCCAAAATATATACCCGCGCACCATCTGCCAAAAAGCACAACGCCGCCGCCAGCCCGATGCCCGACGTACCGCCGCTGATAGCAACGCAAAGTCCTTCACAGCCGTAATTCATCTTATTCATCCGCATACTCCTTTTCCTTCAGTTCGGGCGGCAGACTGATAATAATCGTTGTACCTTCGCCGAGCTTGCTCTGTAGCTCCAGCTGCATATCATGGCGCTGGGCAATCTGCTTGGCGATTGCCAGTCCCAAGCCACTGCCGCTCTTATTATGCTCATTGCGCGCCTTATAAAAGCGGTCGAAGGCATGCGGAATATCCTCTTCCTTAATACCGCAGCCATGATCAATCAGCTTCAGCCTGTTGCCTGCCAGCTCCAGCTTAATTTCACTGCCTTCGGGTGAAAACTTGATGCTGTTATGCAAAAAAATCATCAGCATCTGCCGCAAGCGTCCGTAATCACCGTTCAGCATGTACATGTCCTTATCCGCACTGCCTGTAATCTGCAGCTTTTTATCAGCACCGAGCTGCCTGCCGCTGCGCACTGCATCATGCATAACATCGACAAGGTTCAACGGAGCCTTTTCAATCGGAAAATCTGTATTCTGCAAACGCGACAAATCCAGCAGATCATTTATCAGTCGCTGCAAAAACAGGCTTTCCTTATACATCTGCTCATGGAATTCCTCTACATCCGCCTTTTCCGTAACTACACCGTCGCGCAAGGCCTCCAGACTGCCGCGGATAACCGTTACAGGCGTGCGCAGCTCATGCGAAATGTTGGCAATAAACTCGCGGCGCAGCTTTTCCAGCTTCTGGCTTTCGGCATCTGCCAGCTCCAGACGCTCTGCCAAAACATCAAGTGTACGTGCCAGCTCGCCAATTTCGTCATTTTGCTTAATGTTGGTGCGGGCGCTATAATCACGTTCCGCCAGACGCTCGGCAATTTTTTTCATTTTTTCTATCGTGCCGGTAAAGCGCCAGCTGAGCACTACCGAAAGCAACATGCCCAAAGCCATTGCCACCAGCAGACTAATAAGCAGAATGCGCAGGCCCGACCAGATAGCATCTTGCAATCCTGCTACCGGAGAATGCAGCAAAAGCACAGCCTTTACCTGTCCCTTGCTGTCATAAATCGGTCTGCCGACAGTCAGCATAATGCCATCCAGAACAGGATTATATTCTTCTATAATAAACTCTTTGCCGCTAAAGCCCTCTTCAACCTTTTCTCTGACCTGTGCAGGCAGTCTTTCATAGGCTTCCTTAGAAGTCTTAGGCGGTTCCCTCCAGGCAATCGGCGGCAGTGGACGCTTAAAAAGGCCAAAGCCGCTATGCTCATGGTGCTTTTGTACCTCACGACGCTGACGCTGTACCCTGTCCTTATTGATGCTCAGCTGACGATTGCTGTCCACCACCCAGACGATTTCCTGCGTCACATTATCCAGATAGCTGATAAATTTGCTGTTGGCAATACCGTCACCGTGACGGCTTTCCATACGCTCCATATTATCACTCAGCACTTCGGCAATTTTCTCCGCCCGCAGACGCATTTCCTTTTCCTTGATTTCAATCGTCTGCTGCTTGAAGAACTGGTAAAAAACACCGCCGATAATCAATGCAAAAACAAGCAGAACCGCAGAAAAATACAATGTCAGCTTTAAAGCAATTTTATTATTCATCCTTGTGTCCCTCAAAGCGGTAGCCTACGCCCCAGATAGTTTTGATTTCCCACAGAGGGTGCTCGTACTTATCCAGCTTAGCGCGCAGGCGCTTGATATGCGAATCGACAGTACGGCTGTCACCGAAATAGTCATAACCCCAGATACTGTCCAACAGATTATCACGGCTGAAAACCTTCGTAGAATTTTTCGCCAGCGTCCATAAAAGCTCGATTTCCTTTTTTGTCAGCGGCACATCCTCACCGTTAATCTGCACTGCATACTTTTCCAAGTTAATGTACAGATTTGCGTAAGACAAGGTCTGAGCGTTCGCCGGCTCCTGAGCTCCCAGGCGACGCAGTACCGCACGCACGCGGGCCATCACCTCCGGTGCGCTGAACGGCTTAATCACATAATCATCCGCGCCGATATCCAAGCCCATAATCTTGTCGTAATCCTCACCACGCGCCGTAATCATAATAATCGGCACCATGGATTCCTTGCGCAGACGGCGGCAAACTTCAAAGCCATCTATTTCCGGCATCATCACATCCAGCAGCACGACAGCAATTTCATGCTCATACTGCAGATATTTATCCAGTGCCTCTGCTCCGTCCAGCGCAACAACCGGCTCAAAGCCCTCCTTCTTGGCATAACCGGATAAAATTGTCGTAATCTGTTTATTATCATCAGCGATAAGTATTTTCTTCATTGCGGAACCTCCTTAAGCTGCTTTTCTTTCATTATATTACATTTTAACGTCTATGTGTGTTAAAAGTATGACGCAAAAAAAGATATTTTTCAGCCTAAATTAAGTCTAAAAACATAAAAAAGTCATAAAATGCCTGTACAATATAAGCAAAGTTAAGGAACAGCTAAAAGCCGGGCCTTAATCAAAGCAATATTTCACTAAACGATTTAAAGATATAAGGAGTGATTCTAATGTTGAACATGAAAAAAATTCTCATCGCCGGTGCTGTTTTGACAGCCTTCTGCAGCAGTGCTTTTGCAGCTACACCGGAAGATCAGGCACAACTTACTATGAAAGAGCGTGTAAATACCATTCTGCACGAAAATGACGCAGACCGCCCCTGCCCGCCACCGGCTCACAGGATGCACCGTCAAGGTCCTAAGCTTACACCTGAGCAACGTGCCGAGCACCAGAAGCTGCGCGCGGAATGGAAAAGCATGACACCCGAGCAGCGTGAAAAGGCTGTAGAAAAAATGCGTAAAGATCGCAAGGAAGCACACAAAAAATACGCTAAGGAAACCATGGCTAAGCTCACCCCGGCGCAAAAGGCCGAAGTGCAGCAATTCATTAAAGACGATATGGCGAACCGCCGGGCTCGTCATGAACGCCTGCAGAACATGACTCCCGAGCAACGCGAAGCAGTAAGAGCTAACAAACCGCTGCCGCCGAAGCCGCCCAAACATCACAAAGGTGAATTCCGCGGCTACAAGCATTACAAAGGCGATATTCACCTTAAGCACCTGCATCATCACCATCTTCACAGACACTTCTGATATAACAATATTTTAATTTTTATTTAAACCTTTTCCCTTTCATTTTCGATAGTAAAAAGCATCATCCCCTTTGAGCTTTTGCTATATACTTTGCAGCTTGTGCGGCAACACAAGCTGCAGCTCAACCCTTTTTTCTACTCAATACTCATCAAATACAAAACCCCGTAGCCTTTTACAGGTCACGGGGTTTTGTGTTTTTGCACACAACGCAAAAAGCGTCCGTTTGCCGCCGGACGCCTTTTACGTTTTTTGATGAGTATGAGTATATCATGAAGCGAA
>CAKQHU010000107.1 GCA_934234275.1 uncultured Phascolarctobacterium sp. | reverse complement strand
CTGCAAATCCGGTTTCGTTTACAGGGATATGACGATACAGAGGTGCTTTGTGATGTTACACGCCCTTTGGGAACCATACTTTCAGCCTTTGAGCATGATTCGGACGGTAAATGGAACCGTTTTGGTTTAATACCTCTGAGAGAAGCCCTGCACTCCAATCGTTGGAAACAGCCAGAACTGGAACAGGTGTCCGGTGATTTCCTGGCAAAACAAAAGACTTCCCAAAAATTTTTTGGGAAGTCCTTAAATTTTTATCTTAGATATTCTTTAATTTTGCAGCTACATTCTCTTTGATTGCAGCAGCATATTCAGCATGATGCGCTTCCAGGAAAGCCTTCATGTCAGCAGCAACATTGCCTTCCTCCTTCGGATTCAGCGCCTTTCTGTAGCCAAGCACCAGTGCACGGTCAGCAGCATCTGCTGTAGCCTCACAGCCGCAGGCAGCACACAGCTTGCCGAACAGGTCAGCATCTAAAGCTTTGGCAAGCTCTATTGCGCTCATCCAGAGGATATTGTTCATTTTGAAATGAACCTTGCCCTTCAGATATTTCATAGCAGCAGCGGTATCGTTCATAGCGATATCCGCATTTTTAAAGCTCAGGCGATAGCCGAAGGTATCGGCAATCTCGCAGTGCAGCTGCAGGTTATCGTTTACAGCCTCTGCGTCCTTCAGCGGGTCAAGGCAGATAGAGCTCAGCTTAATACCGTTACGCTGCAGCTCGTTACCGATCAGGTAATGCTCCTGCGGAGTCAGCACCTTACCGGGCTTGGACAAATCCAGCTCAAAGTCAATATCCCACGGAGTATTCTTCAGATAGGAGTTGTAGATGAACTGGATATGCATAATTGCTTCGCCGTATTCCAGAACGATGCGGTGCAGCTGATTTTCGGTAAAGGTAATCTTGCTGGTGCCAACCTTGAACTCTGCGTTCAGATAAGAGGCATGCACAGCTGCACGGAAGGTTTCGTTGAACTGCTCAAAGCGTTTATCAACGGCATCATCAGACAGCTTTTCAATGCCCAGGTCAATCTTATCGCTGCAGTCAAAACCAATCATGCTGTAACCGTAAAGCAGAGCCTTCACGATTTCCTCTTCGGTTTTCAGGCCGGCAGCATTAGCGCCGTAGCCTTCCTTGTAGCCCTCTTCGAGCACACCCCAGGTTGCAGTATCCACAGCCTGTACAAAATAGCGCTGCAAAGCCTCGCTGTCCTCGGTAGTAAAATCAACCAATACTGGTTTCAGCTGACGTTTGCCGAACAGCTCCGCCACAACTGCATCTGCCTCGCCCAGCCAATCGCTGAAGCCGATGCTGGCACCTTTAGTGCCGCAGGCAGTCGGTGCGGTCCATTTAACATAGCGGCGCACCAGCGCAGCATTATTTGCATTCAGTGCCATAACTGCAACATGTACGTCCTTAACGTCTGCTTCCTTTTCAACATCCTTCCACAGTGCGCTCAGCGCAGCTTCACCCTTTGCAGCAAAAGCCAGGCGCTTGCCGTCCTGAGTACGTACCAGCGCCAGCCAGCCGCCCTGAATCTCACACAAAGAAGCTTCTATAACTTCACCTGCAGCTTCACGCAAAGCTGCCAATGCATCCATTTGCTTTAATGCCATAACCTAATCTTCCTCCATTTACTTACAATTAGTCATAGTAATATTATGAACAAAAATCGTCTATTACGCAAGCAAAAACTTTGCAGACAGCAAAAAAACTTGCGTTTGTATACAAAATACCACCTCAGCAATAGGAAATTATCTTGTTTTCCTGGAAAATATATCCCCCTTTTCCGATATTTAGTGTAAGGTTATCAACAGTATCAACAGACTTATCCACAGTTTTTGTGCATAACTTTTAGTTATGCAGAGTGTTATCCACCAGCCTCTGAGAAAAAAGTGGCTTGTTTACAAGGATTTTACACAATTATCAACATGTTATGCACAATCTGTGGATAACTTTAATAACAACTAGGGGGAGATTTCCACAACACTATATCTAGGGGTCCCGCTTCGTCCCGCTCACAAGCAAAACTGCCTTTTAAAACGCTGAAAACAGCGAACAAACTATTATTTGTCGCTGTTTCCGGTAAAAAATTAAATTTTATTCTGCTTACCAAAGGTTAAGCAGATGCTGCAAAAGCAGGCTCACAACCGTAATGCCTGCCCAACAGCCAAGACCTAATCCCAAAGGCTTGCTGCTTGTTGTCACAAGCTTGACGATATTCGTATTCAGACCTACCGCAGCCATCGCCATAACGATAAAGAACTTGCTGAGCCATTTGAGCGGTACAAAAACCTCTGCCGCCACGCCCATACTTGTTGCCAACGTAGTGATAAGCGAAGCCAGCACGAAATAAAGTATGAAGCTCGGCACAATGCTCCTGATATTCACATCATGATTGGTACCCTGTTCACGCTTGCCTACAAGATAACCTAATACCAGCGTAATCGGAATAATTGCCAACGTACGCGTCAGCTTAACCGTTACCGCCTTATCCAGCGTTGCCGTACCTAAGCCGAACATAGCATCCCAGGTTGCCGCAGTTGCCGTAACCGAAGAAGTATCGTTCACCGCCGTACCCGTAAAAATACCGAAGGCTTCACCGCTTGTCGTAGAAAATCCTAGCACCGTACCCAACCAGGGGAAAAGCAGTGCTGCCAACACGTTGAAGAAAAAGATAACGCTGATAGCCTGCGCCACCTCTTCATCGTCTGCCTTGATGACAGGCGCTGTCGCTGCCACCGCACTGCCGCCGCAGATAGACGAACCAACACCGATAAGTGTGGAAATCTTACCGGGGATGTTCATCACCTTATGCAATACATAGGCCACGATAAGCGAGGTTGCAATCGTGCAGACGATAATCGGCAGTGACTGTTTGCCGGTTGCCAGTACAACAGAAATATTCAGACCGAAGCCAAGCAGGATTACTGCATACTGCAGTACCTTTTTGGATACAAAGCCTACACCGCTCTTAAATGCAGCCTGTACGGGCCACACAAGCGCTACCAACATGCCTAAAAGAATTGCAAAGACCGGTGCGCCTACTACAGGCACCAGCTTGCCCAAAAACCAGCACGGTACTGCCAAAACAGCACATAATATGATACCGCGCCACTTATCTGAGAAAAAGTTCATTGTAACACCTCCGTAAAAAAACAAATATAATTATAACATAGTCAGCATGGATTTTTCAAAAATGGAGGATTGCTAGCTCTTTCTGTGGAACAGATTTATTCCCAAAGAATCATTAAAATTTTTGTAACAACAAGCGTTTTTGTGGTAAAATATAAATAATTAAATATTGTTGTCGTTCTCTTAGGAGTATTGTAGTACCAACTGCAATACTCCTTTTTTATTAAAAACTAAACTGCTTGCATTATGATAGCATACATGCTATCATAATGTGTGAGCAGTAATAAAATGACAGGAGTGCACTAATATGTATACTATTGAATTTTATGCAGACTCACGAGGAAATTCTTCTGTATGGCAATTTTTGGAAACCTTACGCATCAAGGCACTTACCAATAAAGATGCACGTATTCAATACAAGCAAATATGCTTATACTTAAACTTATTGGAAAAGAAAAGTACTTATTTACCGGAAACTATTACAAAATATATTGCTGACGGAATTTGGGAATTACGTCCCGGAAACAATCGTATTCTTTATTTTTCCTACACAAATGACCGCTTTGTTTTGCTGCATCACTTCAGAAAAAAGACTCAAAAAATTCCAAGGAAAGAGTTTGAGCAAGCTATAAATAACCGTAGACAATATTTAAAACGTCAGGAGGTCCAAAAATGAGAACATGGCAAGATTACAAAGAGTATGTAAAAAACATTGACGAAAATAATAATTTACTGATGGAAGAAATAGACGAGTTGACTGCAATTGTCAGTGCAATGATTGAAAAACGCAACGCCCTTGGTATAAGTCAAAGAGAATTAGCACAGCTTTGCGGACTTCCGCAATCATCCATTGCGCGTATTGAGTCAGGAAAAACTACACCAAAACTGGATACGCTCCTAAAAATTATGCATCCACTCGGATTAAAAATAAAACTTGTATCCATATAACGCCAAAAACTCCTGCTGCCGGGCCTCTAGCCTGCCTGCAGGAGTTTATTTTTATCTTCTTATCTGCGACCAGATGAACAGCGCCAGTCCCGCCCAAATGCAGCCAAAGGCTGCAGCAGTGGTACCTGTAAACGGTTCACCGTAAATCAGCACGCCAATCATCAGCGATATCGACGGCGAAATATATTGCAAAAAGCCTACAATATTCAAAGGCAGCTTACGCGCGCAGGCCGTAAACAGTAGCATCGGTGTCGCCGTAACAGCGCCCGCACCTGCCAAGAGCAGCAGCGTACTCATATCGCAGCTTTGATAAACAGTACCTTCGTTGATGCTAAGATAATATAAGTAGCCTGCAGCCAAGGGCGAAATCAATAGTGTTTCCAACAGAATACTCGTCATCGGTTGGGCAACAATAATTTTTTTCAGCAAACCATAGAAGGCAAAGGTCAATGGCAGTGTCAATGCTACCCAAGGCAGGCCGCCGTTATGGACAATAATCACACCAATGCCGACAGCAGCGCAGCTAACAGCTGCAATCTGCAGCTTAGCAAGGCGCTCACGCAGAAAAACTACACCAAAGAGCACATTCATCAGCGGACTGATATAATAGCCCATGCTTGTTTCTACAATGTGTCCGGCTTCTACCGCCCAGATAAAAATACCCCAATTAAAGCTGATCATAATTGCTGCCAGCACCATGCAGCAGGCCGTTTTTTTCGTGCTGAAAATAGCCTTGGTTTCCTGCATGAAGATGTTCAGCTTGCCTGTTGCCAATAACAAGAGAAAAACGAAAACGGCCGACCATAAAAAACGGCTCGCCAAAATTTCCATCGCCTCAACATGCTGCAGCAGCTTCCAGTATATCGGCAGCACGCCCCATAAAAGATAGGCACCAAGACCATAAAAAATACCCAGTCTATAGTTATTATCC
>CAKQHU010000106.1 GCA_934234275.1 uncultured Phascolarctobacterium sp. | reverse complement strand
CGTGCCCAACGTCTGCACGCTTCTATCGAACGCTTTACGGCAGAGGAGAAGGACGAGCTGCTGAAGGAGTTCCATCCTGACTACAGCTCCAAGGGCTTCAAGGTTCTGGAGGTTGGCCCGAACAAGGGACAGAAGGTGCCGGTAGAATTGGCACAGCTGTTGGAGGGCAAAAGCCGCCTGCAGGATGTAGAGCTTGATTTAGAAAAAGTGGACTATGACGTTGATGTGCTGGTTATCGGTGGCGGCGGCGCTGGTGCTTCCGCTGCGCTGGAAGCACATAACGGTGGTGCTAATGTCCTCGTAGTTACCAAGCTACGTATGGGCGATGCCAACACCATGATGGCCGAAGGTGGTATTCAGGCTGCGGATAAGGGGAACGATTCCCCGGCGCAGCATTATCTGGATGCTTTTGGCGGCGGTCACTACAAAAATATTCCCGAACTGTTGGAAGAGCTGGTAAGCAACGGGCCTTTGGCGATTGACTGGCTGAGCAAGCTGGGCGTAATGTTCGACAAGGAGCAGGACGGCACCATGGTGACGACGCATGGCGGCGGCACTAGCCGTAAGCGTATGCATGCCTGCGCCGATTACACCGGTGCTGAAATCATGCGTGTTCTGCGTGATGAGGTGCAGAACCGCGGTATTCCGGTGCTGGAGTTTTCACCCGCAGTCGAGCTGCTGCTCGACGAGGAGGGCAAAACTGCCGGTGCAGTGCTGTGGGATTTTGATGCGCAGGAGTACAAGGTTGTACGCGCGAAATGCGTAATCATGGCAACCGGTGGTGCAGGACGCTTGCATTATCAGGGCTTCCCGACCTCTAACCATTACGGTGCGACTGCCGACGGCCTTGTTATGGCATACCGTGCCGGTGCGCCTCTGATTTATGCGGACGCAATTCAATATCATCCGACCGGTGTTGCTTATCCGGCGCAGATTTATGGTGCGCTGGTTACCGAAAAGGTGCGCTCGATTGGTGCGCAGCTGGTAAACAGCGAGGGCGAAATCTTTATGCATCCGCTGGAAACTCGTGATGTGGCGGCTGCGTCCATCATTCGCGAGTGTACTGCCCGCGGCAAGGGCGTGAAGGCGCTCGATGGCGTGGCGCTGTGGCTCGATACGCCGCTGATTGAAATGCTGCATGGCGAAGGAACGATTGCCAAACGCATTCCGGGTATGCTGCGCATGTATGCTAAGTTTGGCATTGACCTGCGCAAGGAACCGATTTTGATCTATCCGACGCTGCATTACCAAAACGGCGGTATCCTGATTGATAAGGATGCGGAAACCAAACTGCCTGGACTGTTTGTTGCCGGTGAAGCTGTGGGCGGCATTCACGGCACCAACCGTCTGATGGGCAACAGCCTGCTGGATATCATTGTCTTTGGCCGCATTGCCGGTACTAAGGCTGCCGAAGCAGCGAAGTCTGTTAAGCTGGGCAAGCTGAGTCTGGAGCATGTACGTCGCTACGCTGAGGAAGAAAAGGTTGCCGGCGTGCAGGGCGAGCTGTCGCCGAAGCTGCTGCCGGTTTATACTCATGGCAGAGATGTAAGGTAAAAATAGAAGATAAGAATTGTCGGCGCATCACGAGATGGTGCGCCGATTTTTTGTATATGATATAATGGGAAAAGATGGGAGGGATAGGTAATGATTATCAGAAATGCAATCAAGTGTAAAATATGTGGCGACGTAATAGAGTCATTTTCTGTTCATGACTATAAAGTTTGTTCTTGTGGCGCTTGTGCAGTAGATGGTGGTCATGAATATCTAAGACGTTCCGCAAAATCATTCGATGATATTATTGAGTTGAGTGAAGTTACTACAGTTAACAGCAGTAATTAATCTGCATGTATAGAATTTGCAAAATATGGTATAATAAAATAAATAATATAGGTTTGGAGGATTAGCGATGAAAAAGGTATTTTCCATATTAGTATTATTATTTTTGTTTTGTAATTTAGCTATAGCACAACAACAAGAATGGGTTGATAAAAAATATAATTTTTCTTCGGTAAAGAACGTTTTTGTTGATTATGAAGTTAATGAAAAATTAAAGAATGGTATTTCTGAGAAAGAAACAGAAGAAATTTATCAAGAAAAATTTTTCAATAAATTAGTAAAAAAATTATCCTCAAAAGGTTACGTTTTTAGTAATAAAAAAGATTTACCGGAATTTTCTATAGACGAAAATGAACAAAGGAAATGTTATATTAAAGATAATTTTGATGTTATAATTAATATAAAGCTTGAAAACTATACTGTTGGCTCTCAGTATGCGGATGGATATACATATTCTTTTCCTGTAACCACTCAGAATTCTATTTATACAACGAACGGTCCTGTTACTGTAACTACAACTAGCCAACAAACAAATTATGTTAGTGGCGGTAATTTTCCCACAGTATTAGTGAAAGTTAGGTTTGATGTTTATGACACACAAACAGGGGAAGCCGTTTGGTCGCGAATTGATGATAGATCTAGAATGAACAGAGATGAGTTTGATAATACAAAGCCCAAAGATGTATTCGGTAGAATTTTGAAAGATTTTGATAGCGCATTGCAGAAAAAAGTGAAACCTGCTATTGATGAAGAATAAGTATAATGAGTATAGTAACTGCATTGCTTAAAACTAAGTAATGCAGTTATTTCATAATCTGGTATGAAAGGATGAATGTAAAATGGGTTCTAATCTTACCCTTTACCATGGCAGCAACGTCGTTGTAAAAAATCCTAAAGTATTGACCAATGGCTTTTATAAAGATTTTGGCTACGGCTTTTATTGTACTAATTTAGAAAAACAAGCGCAGCGTTGGGCTTTGACTAAGCGTAATAAGCATATAGTGAATATCTATAGCTATGAACCTGACAGCACGCTGAATATCCTAAAATTTGCTACTATGACTGATGAATGGCTGGAATTTGTTGTTGCCTGCAGGCGTGGCATTGAACACCATTATGATATTGTGGAAGGCCCAATGGCGGATGATACGATTTGGGATTATATTGAAAGCTACGTAGATGGCAGTATCACTAAAGAAGCCTTTTGGGTACTGGTAAAATTCAAATATCCCACTCACCAGATTGTTTATTGTACAGAGCGTGCTTTGGCAACGCTGCAGTTTGTAAGGAGTTATGCATTATGACAAACCTTTATTTTCCTGATGAAGAAATAACAAAAAATGATTTGTACTTTATGTGTTATATGGTGGAGCGTGTGGCCCGTAAGCTAAAGCAGCATAACGCTTATGTAGTTAATACCATAGGCGAGGCAGAGCTGCTTCATTTAATCAGTGTGGCCAACGTGCTGCACAGCGTCAATCCTATGCAGGTTGAAGCTGATTGGATTGCAGCTTATCACCTGCAGCAGGGTACTTTTGATATCACTGCGGTTGATAAGGATTTACGCGAGCAAATTCCGGCGGCTACTGCGATGGGCAAAGTATATATGCGTCTTATTCTTGCTACATTGCAGCCTGATGAGGATTACGTTCAGGGCATGCTGCGGGTATATAATAATCCTATTTGTGAAGTGATTGATAATTATAATGCCAGTGCCTATTATGAGCCTTCGTATGTAATCGCAAGAGCTTATAATGATGGTGGTTTTTAAGAAAGGAGCATTCCTATGCAAAAACTTTTAGCGTTCTTCCTGGCGATGCTGCTCAGCGTCAGCATAATTGCCGGATGCGGCAGTAACAGCCCCAAGACCAACGACAAGCAGACAACCCAGACAACAACTGTTAATACAACAAAAAGCAACAATGGCCAGAACACCGCGGCCAACGTCAAGGCCAACAGCGGCAAAATCAAAATCAGCGAAAGCGCTGCCTACACCGATAAGGAGCACGTTGCTGCCTATATCAACGAATATAAGCGATTGCCGCACAATTATATCACGAAAAACGAAGCCAAAAAGCTGGGGTGGCAGACAAAAGGCACTCTCGACAAGGTTGCACCGGGTAAATCCATCGGCGGCGACCGCTACGGCAATTACGAGGGCAAGCTGCCGAAGAAAAACGGCCGTAACTGGAAGGAATGCGACATTGATTATGTGAAGGGCAATCGTAACGCGAAGCGCATCGTCTTTTCCAACGATGGCCTGATTTACTACACTGGCGATCATTACAAATCCTTCAGCAAGCTTTACGGAAAATAAGGAGATTAACATGAGAACAATCACATTAGACCTTGAGCGCATGACCTCTGTGCCTGCGCTGCATAAATATCTGCGCAGCGCGCTGGCATTGCCTGTGTACTATGGCGCAAATTTAGACGCTCTGTATGATTGCCTTACAGAAATTGCCGAGCCGACGCAGATTATTGTGCCTGCTGATATTACCGACAATGAGAAGCTTGGCTGGTATGGTGAACAGCTGCTGCAGGTTTTGCAGGACGCAGCGGAAGAAAACGAAAATTTACAGGTAACGGTAAAATAGCAATACGAAGGGCGAGCCTTGGCGGTTCGTCCTTTTTACTTTTATCCGCAGGCGTGTTATAATTTTAGAGTGTAAATTTTTCACAGGGAGATAAGAAAAATGATTTTAAGTGCAGAGGATTTGTCGTACAGCTATGGCGACAGATTGTTGTTTGAAAATATTACATTTAACGTAGAAGAGGGCGACAAGTATGGTATTATCGGTGTCAACGGTACCGGTAAAAGTACCTTGCTGCGCATGATTGCCAATCACGAGGCCGGTGACGGCAAGCTGACAATTCCCGGCGGCGTAGTTATGGAATATCTGCCGCAGGATCCGCCGTTTGAGGCAGATGCAACTGTATTGGAGCAGGTTTTTAAAGGCGATTCGCCGCTGATGGTGCTGTTGCGCGATTACGAAACTGCGGTGGAGCAGGCTGCAGCCGAGCCTGATAACAAAAAGTTGCAAAAGCATTTGCTGGATTTGCAGCAGCAGATGGATGATAAATATGCCTGGCAGCTGGAAAGTGAAGCAAAGGCGGTGCTCACGCAGCTTGGCATTACCAACCTGCAGCAGCAGATGGGCGAGCTGAGCGGCGGCCAGCGCAAGCGTGTGGCCTTGGC
>CAKQHU010000105.1 GCA_934234275.1 uncultured Phascolarctobacterium sp. | reverse complement strand
TGGAAGCAGATAAACGGACGCATGGTACCGGCAGATATCCCCGGTACAGAACATATTGTGCCTGCACAGCTGGTGCTGTTGGCCATGGGCTTTGTGGGCAGCGAAGAGCGGCTGTTTGAGGAATTCAAGCTGGCGAAGGCACCTAACGGCAGTATAGCGGCTGATGACAGCAGCTATGCGACCAGCGTACCGGGTGTTTTTGCCGCCGGTGACGCGCGTCGCGGGCAGAGCCTGGTGGTGTGGGCTATTGCCGAAGGGCGTGGCGCCGCACATGCTGTTGATAAATTTTTGCATGAGTAAGCTATAAGATTCTCCTTTCCTTTTATAGACGTGCTTGTGGCTCCGGGTTGGAGAGCTGCAGGCACGTTTTTTTAGCAGCGGCTACAGCTAACACACCATCTGCGTCGTGAAGCCTCCTAGACGTACAAGAAGTACGCCTTCGTCAACTTCATTTAGCATCTGGCACATTATCTATAGCCTTGAAATAATAGCGGATACAATTAACACACTATCTTCTCTATAACAACAGAAAGTGAAATCTTCGCAAACTCAAAGCTTTTCTGCGGATTTGATTGTTACCACGTTGCACTTTCCCTGCAAGATAAGCTATAATATAGATAAATATACCTAGCAATAGCTAAATTTACGATATAGGAGAAAACAAAATGTTTATTGACAGAGCGAGAATTTATGTAGAAGCAGGCGATGGCGGCGATGGCATGAGCAGCTTCCGCAGAGAAAAATTTGTAGAAAAGGGTGGCCCGAACGGCGGTAACGGCGGTCGCGGCGGTGATGTTGTCCTGATTGCGGACAAAAATCTCAATACCCTGATTGATTTCCGTTACAAGAGAAAATATGTTGCTAAGCGCGGCGGTCAGGGCGGTACTAAAAACTGCACCGGTGTACGCGCCGATACCGTTTTCGTGAAGGTGCCGATGGGCACCTTGGTACGCGATGATGCTACCGGCGCTGTTATGGCTGACCTTGTTGAGGACGGTCAGACCTATGTGGCTGCTAAGGGCGGCCGTGGCGGTAAGGGCAATGCCTGCTATGTTACCAGCACTAACCGTGCTCCGACCTTTGCTGAAAAGGGCGAACCCGGTGAAAACCGTTGGCTGAAGCTGGAGCTGAAGCTGCTGGCTGACGTTGGCCTGGTAGGCTATCCTAGCGTAGGCAAGTCTAGCATTATCGCACAGGTGAGCGCTGCCCGCCCCGAAATTGCTGCCTACCATTTTACAACGCTGTCCCCGGTTTTGGGCGTAGTACGTTTGGACGAGGAGCGCAGCTTTGTGCTGGCGGATATCCCCGGTTTGATTGAAGGTGCGCATGAGGGTGTAGGCCTTGGCCATGACTTCCTGCGTCATGTAGAGCGTACTAAGGTGCTGCTGCATATTGTTGACGTGGCAGGTGTTGACGGTCGTGATCCGATTGAGGACTTTGACAAAATCAATACAGAGCTGGCAGAATACAGCGAGCGTCTGGCACGCCGCAAGCAACTGGTTGTTGCCAACAAAATGGACCTGCCGGAAGCGCAGGAAAACTTTGAGCGCTTAAAGGAATACGTTGAAGCCAAAGGTTACGAAATCTGCAAGGCCAGTGCCGCTACCGGTGAAGGCCTGCGTGAGCTGATGTTTAAGGCTTACGACCTGCTGCTGCAGTATGTTCCCGAGGAGGATGAAGAAGACCTGGCACGCTTCGACGAGATTGATCCGGACAGCTATGAAATTGTTGTCGGCAACGATACCGACTGGGAGGTTCGCGGCAAGAATATCGAGCGTCTTGTTGCTATGACTAACTTTGATAATGACGAGGCACTTTACCGCTTCCAGCTGATTTGGAAACGTCTTGGCATTGACGAGGCGCTGAAGGAGAAAGGCGTACAGGAAGGACAGAGTGTGCGTATTAGGGATATGGTTTTCGACTACAAGGACTAAGGACGCATATAACGTATCGTCTGCGTCATGAAATTTCCTCGGCGTACGAGGAGTACGCCGTCGTCAATTTCATTTAGCATCCGACACATTCTCTGCGCCCTTGGCGAAAGGGATTTATGGCGGATAATGCACCATCTGCGTCATGAAGTCTCCTCGACGTACAAGGAGTACGCCGTCGTCGACTTCATTTAGCATCCGGCACATTCTCCACAGTCTCTTGAAAACCAAGTGTGCGGATAACGTATCGTCTGCGTCATGAAATTACTAGACGTACGAGGAGTACGCCGTCGTTAATTTCATTTAGCATCCGGCATATTCTCCACAGTCTCTAATAGGATGCAGTAAATTGTCTGTGTACTTGGCGAACGAGATGTATTGCGGATAACGCAAAAAATAAAAACTAGAACTGCAGGTGAGGGGAAATGTTAAACAATGAAGCAAGCCGTGAGGCTTTAAAAAAGGCTAAGCGTATTGTCATCAAGGTTGGTACGAGTACGATTACCTATACCAACGGCAAGCGCAATTTTAGTCAGATTGACCGTCTGGCGCGCGAAATCAGCGATTTACAGAATCAGGGCAAGGAAATGATTTTGGTTACCAGCGGTGCCGTGGCTGTGGGTGTGGACCGTATGGGTTTGCCGGGAAAACCCAAAACTATTCCCGGCAAGCAGGCCGCTGCTGCCGTAGGTCAGGGCGTTCTGATGCACACCTATGAAAAATTCTTTGCCGATTACGGTCAGATTGTGGCGCAGGTGCTGATTACCAAAACAGAGGCTATTGACCGCCACCGTTATACCAATACACGTAATACTTTTATGGAGCTGATGCGTCAGCGTGTTATCCCTATCGTCAACGAAAATGACGTTGTTGCGCTTGACGAGCTGAAAATCGGCGATAACGATAATATGTCGGCACTGGTTGCAGGCATTGTGGATGCTGACCTTGTTATCATTCTGTCGGATGTGGACGGCCTGTATACCGCTAATCCGCAAACGCATCCTGACGCTGTTATTGTGCCCGAGGTTGCGGAAATCACTCCGGAGATTGAGGCAAGTGCCGGCGGTGTAGGCTCTTCCCGTGGTACCGGCGGCATGGCTACCAAGATTCAGGCTGCCAAGGCTGCGACGAGCAGCGGTATTCATCTGGTGATTGCCAGCGGTACCGAAAAGAATGCCATTACTCGTGTGCTCCAGGGCGAAGAGCTGGGAACCTTGTTCGTGAGCCGTGAAAACCGTCTGCAATTCCGCAAGCGCTGGCTGGCCTTTGGTGCCAAAATCGCCGGCAGTATTGTTGTGGATGACGGCTGTGCCAAGGCTATCCGCAAGGCCGGCGGCTGCAGTATTCTGCCGGCAGGCGTGTTTGCCGTGCAGGGAGAGTTTTTGCCCGGCAGCACGGTGAGCGTTATCGATAAGGATGCGCATGAGCTGGCACGTGGTTTAGTGCATTATTCTTCTGCCGAGCTGGAGCAGATTAAGGGCTGCAATTCCGGCGAGATTGCAAATATTTTGGGACATAAAAATTTTGATGAGGTTATCCATCGCGATGACCTGGTTATTTTATAAGGCAGGGTGAGGATTATGGCAACGTATGAATTGGTGAAGGCTAAGGCGCAGGCTGCGAAGCAGGCTGCTGCAAAGCTTGCTGTTACTTCTACCGCAGTTAAGAATGCGGCACTTTTGGCGATGGCTGCTGCGCTGGAGGCACAGCAGGCTGAAATTTTGGCTGCAAATGAGCGTGATATGACTGCTGCTGCAGCTAAGGGCATGAAAAGCTCGATGCTGGACCGTCTGAAGCTGACTGCCGAGCGCATCAGCGGTATGGCTGACGGCTTGCGTCAGGTAGCAGGCCTGGCTGATCCTGTGGGTAATGTTATTGACGGCAAAACCTTGCCTAACGGTCTGCATATTACCAAAATTCGTGTTCCCTTGGGTGTTATCGGTATTATTTACGAGGCACGTCCCAACGTTACGGCAGATGCCGCAGGCCTGTGCCTGAAGTCCGGCAATGCTGTTATCCTTAAGGGTGGCAGTGAGGCAATGGAGTCCAATAAAACTGTGGCTGCAATTTTGGCACAGGCTGCGGAGGGTGCAGGCATTCCTGCAGGCTCTATTCAGTTTATCGATACCAGCGACAGACAGGCTGTGCAGGATTTAATCCATATGAACGGCCTGGTGGACGTGGTTATTCCTCGCGGTGGTGCCGGTCTTATTCAGGCTGTCGTGCGTAATGCCAGCGTGCCGGTTATCGAAACAGGTGCGGGCGTATGCCATACATATGTTGACAAGGATGCCGATGTGGAGATGGCGATGAAAATTGCTTTCAATGCCAAGGTGCAGCGTCCTTCCGTATGCAATGCGATGGAAACACTGCTGGTGCATAAGGATATTGCGGATAAATTCTTGCCGATGATGCTGATGATGTATAATTCCTCCGCCGTAGAAATACGCGGTGACGAGGCTGTACAGGAGTACAGTGGTCAGGTGCATCCGGCAACGGAAGAAGACTGGTCTACGGAATACGGAGATTTGCGTCTTTCCGTCAAGATTGTGGACAGCATTGAGGAGGCTATGGCGCATATTGCCAAATACGGCACCGGCCATAGCGAATGTATTGTTACGAATAATTATCAGGCGGCACAGCTTTTCCAATATACTGTGGATGCTGCTGCTGTTTATGTCAATGCTTCTACCCGTTTTACCGACGGCAACGAATTCGGCTTCGGTGCGGAAATCGGCATCAGCACACAAAAGCTGCATGCTCGCGGACCGATGGCGCTGCCGGAGCTTACGAGTACGAAGTATCTGATTAACGGTAACGGTCAGGTGCGCAAATAGGCTCACATGTAACGGTGTTGCTGAATGGTTAGCAATGAAAAACCTCAGTGATGACAGATGTTACTTAAGGCTGACGTAATATCAGCTGCTATATTTTAATAAAGCATAATACTTACTGAAACCCGCTTCAATGGCGTAAGCCGGCGAAGCGGTTTTTTGCTTTAGGTTCAATCTGAAGGATGCGGGTAAAATTCACATTTTTGCACCGATTTTTATTGTCTGAGGTATATGCTTTAAGTGTAAAATTTGATATAATTAATTGGATAAGATTGCTTTGTT
>CAKQHU010000104.1 GCA_934234275.1 uncultured Phascolarctobacterium sp. | reverse complement strand
CTACGCTAAGTTTTTCCAGATTCATTTTAAGTCCCTCCTAAAAATAAAACATTAAATATCAACCAGTTTTATCCACAGGCTGTGGATAAGCGCTCAGAAATTCTGCTCTACTAAAAGACGCAGATGGTGCCTTATGGGCGATTTTCCAAGTATTGGGCACGCGGTCCACCCACTAATGGCGGACGAGTTTTAGCGGCAGTCAGCACTGCTTCGCCAATTTTTTTATATTGCAGGCGTACAGGAACAGCAACTCGTTTGAGATGCATGCCGATGAGCGTCTGGCCAATATCAATACCAAGATGGGCAGAAATTTTTTCTACCACTACAGGTTCAGCAAAATTTTCGTAAGCGGCAGTTGCCATAGCGCCGCCGGCATGAGCCACCGGACGCACGGTAACCTCCTCAAGATTGTAGCGTTCGGCTGTAGCAGCCTCCACTACTAAGGAACGGTTGAGATGCTCGCAGCATTGTACGGCAAGATAAAGCTCGTGTGCATCGCACACTTGCTTCAGCGCCTTGAACATAGCAACAGCTGTTTCACTGCTGCCGCCGGTGCCGATTTTGTTGCCGAGCACTTCACTGGTACTGCAGCCAAGCACGAAAATCTGTCCCTTTTTAGGCTTTGCTATGCTAATGAGCTCTTCAGCAGCAGCTGCCAGCTCCTTAGCTATTTGCATATTTGTTTCCATTGTTGCTTTACTTCTTTTCTGTTTATTTTTCAGAAACACAAAAATCGTTTAGGCTGCAACGCAAAGACGATTATTTTGCTTCCAAATCCATGATTTTATTTACACGGCGTTCATGACGACCACCGGCAAATTCGGTTTCCAGCCAAGCGTCGGTAATCATTTCTGCCAGACCTACGCCCAGAACACGCTCGCCCATGCAGAGCACGTTGGCATTGTTATGCTCGCGGCTCATTTTAGCGGAGAAAACATCACCGCACAGAGCAGCGCGAATGCCCTTGCATTTATTAGCAGCGATAGAAATACCGATGCCGGTACCGCAAATCAGAATGCCCTTTTGCGCACCGCTGGCACCGCTGGTAATATCCTCGCACAGCTTAGCAGCATAGTCAGGATAATCTACTGAATCTTCGCTGTAGGTACCATGGTCAACAACCTCGATACCTTTATCCTCTAAATATTTTTTGATATGCTCCTTCAGATGGAAGCCGCCATGATCACAAGCCATTGCAATTTTCATAAATAACATTCTCCTCTCCTGCTTTTTAATGCCGGGATTATCTTTAACCTTTATTGTAACATAAATGTCGGTAAATTTACATTATTTTTTAAGTGCAGGCTGCCGTTTTCCAGCGTTATAATCTGATAGCCCGCAGCCTTACGCAGGCGGTTCATGATTGCCAGTCCCAGGCCATCCTCCTCTACGCCTTCGGCGAGGATGACGTCAGGACAAGTCCGGTCAAAATCGCGCAGCAGGTAGAATAAATCCGCCGCCAGCTGCTCACGGCTGTCGCCCCAGCAGGAAAGCTGTAGCTGCTGCTTTTCGACAAGCTCTGCCAGCTCGCTCTCCAGCTCACGTCCGCAAAGCACGCCGACGGTTTTGCCATCGGCCAGAGCCTTGGCAATAACCTGCGGCAAACATTTGCAGGCTTCGCCTTCAAACAGGTATACAGGTGCCTTCGGAGCATAATGACGGTACTTCATTCCCGGGGCCTTGGGCTTAAAGTTTTTATCTCCCTGCAGCGCCGGGTCGATTTCTACCGCACCCATAACCTCCGTCAGCATTTCATAGGTAATGCCGCCCGGTCGCAGGATAGTGGGAACGGCACTTGTTGTATCCACCACGGTGGATTCCAGACCGATGCCGCAGTTGCCGCCATCAAGCATACCGGCAATTTTGCCCTGCATATCCTCCAGCACGTCCTGAGCATTCGTCGGGCTCGGACGACCGGAAATATTGGCCGACGGCGCCGCAATCGGACAACCGCAGGCACGGATAAAATCCTGGGCGAATTTATTGGACGGAAAGCGTACAGCCACGGTTTCCAGTCCTGCGCTTACAGCATCAGGCACAATCGAAGATTTATTGACAATCAGTGTCAGCGGCCCCGGCCAAAAATGCTCTATGAGCTTTTTAGCATTAGCGTTCAGGCCGGTAGTCAGCTGCGCAATATCTTCCTTTTTAGCGATATGCAGAATCAGCGGATTATCGTTAGGTCTGCCCTTAGCAGCAAAAATCTTGGCTACAGCCTCAGGATTCAGTCCATCCGCACCCAGGCCGTAAACCGTTTCCGTCGGGAACGATACAACCTCACCCGCACGGATCATTGCCGCTGCCTCCTGCATAACCTCCAGATTATCAGAGTTCTTTTGTAATTTCCAGTAGGATGTTTTCATATTTATCCTCACCCTCTTTTTCTTTTAAAGCAAAAACCATGCGCGGTATGCCTGCATAGTCCAAGCGCACTGCAGTTTTGGCAAAGCCATGCTCCAAACACAGCTTTTCTACCGCCTCGCTTTGGTCAATGCCGATTTCAAACGCCAGCAATCCATCCTCAGCCAGATGCTCTGTAGCCTCGGCACAGATGCGGCGGTAAAAATCCAGTCCGTCCGCACCGCCGTCAAGTGCAGTGCGCGGCTCCTGCTGTACATCCTGCGCCAGCGTTGCAATATCGGCAGCAGGAATATACGGCGGATTGGAAACGATGATATCAAACTTTTTCTCCACAGGCACGTTGCTGAACAAATCGCTTTGGCGGAAGGCCACACGCTTATCCACGCCGATAGCGGCAGCGTTTTCCTTCGCCACTGCCAAGGCCTCGTTGCTGATATCCACGCCCACGCCTACGGCAGCAGGCAGATAATCAAGCAGCGAAACTATAATAGCACCACTGCCTGTACCGATATCCAAAGCCTTTACGGCACCGTCTGCACGCAGCATCGGCGCTGCCTTCACCAGGCTTTCCACCAGCAGCTCCGTTTCCGGACGCGGCACCAGAGTAGCAGGCGTAACCTTAAAGTTATTGCGCATAAAAGCACGCTCACCGATAATGTAGGCCAGCGGCTCATGCTTAGCGCGGCGCTCTACATAAGAGCGCATCTTGTCGCGCTCTTCCTCACTGAGAGGCTTATCAAACTCTGTATATAGCTTGATGCGTTCACATTTCAAGACAGCACAAAGCAGCACTTCGGCATCGAGGCGTGGATTTTCCACGCCCTTCGCCTCAAAGTGCTGCTTAGTCCAGTTTAAGATTTTCATAATCGTCCAAACCGGCTTATCCATTTTATTTCACCTGCCGTAATTGTTCGCTCTGCTTAGCAGTAATCAGCGCACCCAGCAGCTCGTCCAAATCACCGTTGACAATGCTGTCCAGCTTGTGCAAGGTCAGACCGATGCGGTGGTCAGTAACGCGTCCCTGCGGATAGTTGTAGGTACGGATACGCTCGCTGCGGTCGCCGGTGCCTACCTGACTTTTGCGGTCCTCGGCAGTAGCGGCACGCTGCTCCTCCTGCGCCTGCTCCAAAATACGCGCACGCAATACGCGCATACATTTCTCACGGTTTTTCAGCTGAGATTTTTCATCCTGGCACTGTGCCACAATGCCTGTCGGAATATGGGTAATACGTACAGCAGATTCGGTTTTGTTTACGTACTGACCGCCGGCACCGCCTGCACGATAGGTGTCGACACGCAGGTCTGCAGGATTAATCTCTACGTCAACCTCTTCAGCCTCCGGCAGTACAGCCACGGTAACGGTAGAGGTGTGTACACGTCCCTGGGATTCGGTTTCCGGCACGCGCTGTACACGATGTACGCCGCTTTCGAATTTCATGCGGCTGTAAACGCTGTCGCCGCTGATTTGGAATACAACCTCCTTGAAGCCTCCAAGTTCTGTCGGATTGGAATCCATAACCTCAACGCGCCAGCCACGGGTTTCTGCATAACGCAGATACATACGGAAGAGAACACCGGCAAAAAGTGCAGCCTCATCACCGCCGGCGCCGCCGCGAATTTCCACGATAACGTTTTTATCATCGTTCGGGTCGGAAGGCAGCAAAAGAATCGTGAGCTTCTCCTCATATTCTTCAATCTGCGGCTTGAGCTCCTTCAGCTCCTCTTTGGCCATTTCTGTCAGCTCTTCGTCATCGCCTGCCGCAAGCAGCTCCTCTGCCTCATCGCGAGCCTTAATCATATTACGGTATTCACGGTAAGCGGTAACAATCGGCTCCAGCTTGGCATGCGCTTTGGTAGCCTTCAGCCAGTTGGTCTGGTCGGCAATAACCTCGGGGTCACTGATTTTTGCCTCTAAGTCTAAATATCTGTCTTCTAGTGCTTGCAATTTGTCGAGCATTAGAAATTCTCCTCTCAAATGTTTTACTCTATAATTTCTTCAGGCGGCAACACTGCCTTCAGCGAAGCAATCGCCACCTCAATCTGGCTGTCATCAGGCTGACGCGTAGTCAGCTTCTGCAGCAAAAGTCCCGGCATAATCGCCATATGCACCAGCTTATTATCGTTATGCGCTCCGGCAAAACGGATAATCTCATAGCTGACGCCCGCAATTACCGGCATCAGCACTACGCGGGAAGCAATACGTTCCAGCAGGCTGGGCCAGCCCAGGAAGGTAAAAATAAACATGCTTATCAGCATGACAATCATCAGAAAGTTGGTACCGCAGCGCGGGTGCAGCGTACTGAACGGACGCACATTTTCTACACGCAGCGGCAGACCCGCCTCATAGGTATAAATAGTTTTATGCTCCGCACCATGATACTGGAATACGCGCTGAATATCCTCCATCGAGGAAATTGCCGCGATATAGGCCAAGAAAATAACCATGCGCAGCACGCCCTCAGCCAGATTCAGCATCATCGGATCCTCAGTCAGCTCATGCAGAAAACGCATCGACCAGGTCGGAATAACAATAAACAGGCCGACAGCCAGCAATACGGAGGTAGCAATAGTCATCGCCATTTCCTTACCTGTCAGCTGCTCGTCCTCTTCGCCGGAAACCTGTGCCGAATAGGCCAAGGCCTTGATACCATCATATAATGATTCAAATAAAGCAATAACGCCGCGAAGCAGCGGTTTTTTCAAAATAGGATATTTATCACGGATACT
>CAKQHU010000103.1 GCA_934234275.1 uncultured Phascolarctobacterium sp. | reverse complement strand
GATAAGGCTATTTCCTTTAGCGGCGGTCTGACTGTTGCCGATGCTGATAAAAGCAAGAAAACTATCGCACAGAAATTAGCGCCGATGGTGGTTGAGGACGGTAAGCAGAATAACCTGATTAACGCCGAAAATTGGCTGTTGAGCGATAACGGTAAGGATAAAAAGGCCGTGCGCCAATATCTGCAGGCAATGCCGGCAGAACGTCTGGCTCCGGTGATGGCAGGCGCTGTCATCCGCATGAGCGCCTTTCCTCATCTTTACGGTGATGGCGAGGTACTGCCGGAAGAGGGCTTTGCTACGAAGCATTACTACAGTGTACCGCTGCTGATGCTGGCAAGTGCTGACGAGTTCAGCTCCTTTGCTGCGCGCGATCCTTTCTTCAAGGACCGTCTGAACTTAATCAATAATGATTATAAGACTACCAGTGAATTTAAATTTGCCAATAAATACGGCAGTGCTTTATATGGTTTCTTCAACGGCCAGCAGTCTGCCGAGGTTTTGTATCCGCATTATAAGGCTGATATGTATGTCTGCAGCTTTGCTTTTGGCCATACTGCTGATGTTGTCGGCAAGGAATACATGGTGCGCAACGGTGCGCTGCATGGCATCTTCCAGCCCTTCCTGACGGATCAGGGCTATGGCTATACCAAAAATACCGATGCCTTTGAGCAGGCAGGCTCCAAGGAGCTGAGCAAAGCATTTATTGCTTCGATTGCAGCCTTTATGCGTATCGGCAATCCTAATACGCCAGCCTTGGGAACAACGTGGCAGGCATGGAATCCCACCTACCGTCCGGAGCTTGTATTGGATGCCAACCGTCAGCATGCACGCATCAGCAGCATCAACAGCAGAGTAAGCTATGCCGGCATTTTGGCCGAGATGGCTAATGACAAGAGCGTTAATGAGCAAAGCAAAAATTATATCATTCATAATGTGCTGAACGGACGCTGGTTCAGCGATGAGCTGGATGCCAAATACGGCAACCCCAGCCTGTGGCCTAAATGAGCAGTTTTATAAGGAGCTGATTAATAATGACAGAAGAAAAAAATATTACTCCGCTTCATGGCAGTAATGTTGCCAGAGAGCAGATTCCGGCAGCCTGTAAATGGCAGGTAAGCGATATATATGCTAGCGAAAAGGATTGGCAGGCGGCCTGCGAAGAATATAAAAGCAAGCTGCCGCAGCTGCAGGCTATGCAGGGCAAACTGAATACTGCAACCGCAGTGTGTGCTGCCTTAAAGCTGCAGGAGGAGCTGGCGAAGCTGTTGGATAAAATTTACGCTTACGCACGCTTGCAGCAGGATGCTGATAATACAAATCAGAAGCTGCAGGCGCTGGCAGGTGAGGCCGAAGGCATGGCGGCAGCCTTCAGCAACGCTAACGCCTTTGTAGAGCCGGAAATGCTGGCCTTAGGCAAGGAAAGACTGCTGCAAATGCTGGACGAGGAACCTGCGTTGGCAGAATACCGCTTCTATCTTGAAAACAAGGTGCGTTTGTCCGACCATGTGTTGTCTGCCGATAAGGAGTCTGTCTTTGCACAAAGCCATCTGGCAACAGGCACGGCGGCAGCGGCCTTCCGCGCATTGGTGAGCGCCGACATGAAGTTTCCGGAAATTACCGACGGCCAGGGTAACAAGACAAACGTCAGCGAGGGCTGTTATCTGCTGAATATGACTTCACCTGACCGCGTACTGCGCAAAAATTCCTTTACCGGCCTGATGAATACTTATCATCAATATCGCAATACCTTGGCAGCGACGCTCACAGGCTCTGCACGTACCGGTTATTTTTATGCTACCGTACATAACTACAAGGATACACTGGAAGCAGCGTTGGCAGAGGATAATATTCCTTCCAGTCTTTACGATGGCTTGATTGATACTGTGCATGATAATTTTGCACCGCTGCATGAGTATATCCAATTGAAGAAGGATGTACTTGGTGTAGATGAATTCCATTACTATGATATGTATATGCCTATTTCCACTGCAGGCGACAGCTTTGCCTGCAGCTTCCCAGAGGCCTGCGCCAAGGTTGAGGAGGCACTTGCACCGTTAGGCAAGGAATATCTGACGGCACTCCACAAGGGCATGACAGAAGGCTGGATTGACGTATACGAAAACAAGGGCAAGCGCTCCGGCGCCTACTCATGGGGTGTGTACGGCGTGCATCCCTTTGTGCTGCTCAATTATCAGCCGCGCTACAACAGCATTTCTACAATCGCGCACGAAATGGGCCATGCTATGCACAGCTACTTCAGCAGTCAGGCGCAAAGCTACGTTGATTCTGAATATACTATTTTCTGCGCGGAGGTTGCGTCCACGACGAACGAAAACCTGCTGTTGGAGCATACTTTGAAGCATGCTACGGCGGAGCAGAAAATTTACCTCTTGAACCAGTTCCTAGAGGCGGTACGCACAACGGTCTACAGACAGGTGCAGTTTGCTGAGTTCGAAAGATATATTCACGGTGAAATTACTGCTGGCCGTTCATTGCAGGCTGAAAAGCTGGAGGAATACTGGCTGCAGAGCAACAGGGATTACTATGGCCCGGCGCTGACTGTGGATAAGGAACTGGCAAGCGAATGGTCACGCATACCGCACTTCTACACGCCGTTTTATGTGTACAAGTACGCAACAGGCTACAGTGCAGCGACCGCCTTCGCCAGCGCTATTTTAAGCGGCGAAGCGGGAGCGGTGGAAAAATATTTGGGCTTCCTGCATGCGGGTGGCAGCGATTATTCCTTAAACATCCTGAAGAACGCCGGTGTAGATCTGAATACGCCGCAGCCTGTAACTGTAACACTGCAGAAATTTGCTGCTAAGCTCAAGGAGCTGAAGGGACTGTTAGGAAAGTAACCCCTCTATAAGAATTTTTAAATAAGGCTATTGACAAAGCTTTAAGAAACGAGTATAATTACTATTGTTCCGAGTGATTGGAACTTATGCCGAAGTGGCGGAATTGGCAGACGCACTTGACTCAAAATCAAGCGGGTTCACGCTCGTGCCGGTTCGAGTCCGGCCTTCGGCACCAGTAAATTTAGGCTCTACAATTTCGGTTGTAGAGCTTTTTCTGTATTTGTGGTTAAAAATTTGAGGAGCAGAGGAATGCAAGTAGTATTAAGCGCAATTAACAGTAAATATATTCATACGGGTCTTGGCCTGCGCTACGTCGGCGAATATGCCAAAACGCAGGGACATGAGGTAACACTTATAGAAGAAACTATTAACACGCCGATTTTGGCGGTGTTGGAAAAAATCATGGCTGTACCGGCACAGGTCTACGGTTTTTCGGTACATATCTGGAACAAGCCGTTCGTATTTAAGCTGATCCGTATGCTGCGCAAGCTGCGTCCGCAGGCTGCAATAGTGATTGGCGGACCGGAGGTGGCGTTCGATGCAGAGAGAATCTTTGCGGAGCTGCCGCAGGCAGACTATATCGTACAGGGTGAGGGCGAGCTGGTATTCAGCGAGCTGCTGCAGTATTTGGCTGACGGTGGCGCTGTTCCTCAGCATATTGCATATCGCGAAGGGGAGCAGGTGAACCTGAACGGCGGCATCACCGTAATAGAGGATATGTCCCTGTTGCCGTTTCCGTATCCTGATCTGGAAAAAATGCTGGCAGAGCATAAGATAGTATATTACGAATGCACGCGTGGCTGTCCTTTTAACTGCGCTTACTGTCTGTCCGGCATTTCACGTTCTGTGCGCAAGCGTCCGCTGGAGCTTGTGCTGCGCGATTTGGACAGATTTATTGCTGCAGGCGTGCCGTTGGTGAAGTTTGTCGACCGTACATATAATTTGGACGAAAAATACTTTCTTCCGATGATGCAGCATCTGGCGCAGGCTGATACAAATGCTACATTTCACTTTGAAATTAAGGCCGATATACTGTCAGAGCGCGTTATGGATTTCCTGGCGACGGTGCCTAAGGGACGCTTCCAACTGGAAATCGGCATTCAAAGCACGCATCAGCCTACATTAAAGGCCATCAACAGGCAGGATAACTGGGAAAAGCTGGCAGCAAATGTTAAGCGTCTGCTGTCCTTCGGTAATATGCATATCCATGTGGATTTGATTGCCGGCCTGCCTTATGAGGATTTGCCGACCTTTGCTAAATCCTTTGATGATGTTTACAGTTTGGGTGCGGATATGCTGCAGCTGGGATTTTTGAAAGTTCTGCCGGGTACGCAGATGCGCAGGGAAACAGAGCAGCATGATTTGCGTTATATGGACGAACCGCCTTATGAAATTTTGGCGACTAAGTATATGCCATATGAGGATATGCTGTATTTGAAGCACTTAGATAATATTCTGGACCAGACGGCCAACAGCGGCGGCTTTAAGTATACGCTGAGGGCATTGCTGCGTGCTTCCGGCATGACAGCATTTGCCTTTTACAGAAAGCTGACGCAGTGGTGGGTGAAGGCAGGCTTCTATCCGCAGACACATAACGCCAAGGGTGTAGCAGCTATCTTAAAGCAATTTATAGAAGGAAATTATGCTGATAAGCAGGCGGAATTGCTGGAGATTCTGCGCTTTGACGTGTTCTGTGAGATACCTCAATGGCGTCCGGAGTGGCTGAAGTGGCAGACAGAAGCAATTTTTGAGACAGTTTCTGCGTTTTGGCGTGATGAGGAAAAGGTGCGCCGATATATTCCTGCATATAAGTTCAGCAGCTGGCGCCAAATCCATAAGCTGTATCCGATTGAATTGTTTAAAGCAGACTGGGAGACCGGTAATACAGAAGAAATTTTTGTGATGCTGGATAACAGCGGCGAGCAACAGAAGCTGATTAAGCTGCCGATAGAAGAAAAATAGAATAGAATCAGTACAATAAAAAACGAGCTGGCGAGAGAAAAAATTCTTGAGTCAGCTCGATTTTTTTGGAGAAATTTACGCAGATTTTGCCGTTTTTCGGTAGAAATTTTAACTTTTTTTGAGATTTTTCGAAGAAAATTTAGGTACTTTAAAGCGTGTATACATGATACTTCTTTTGAATACTGAGCCACGTGTTTCACGAAAAAATGTTAAAAAAGTAACAAAAAAGGTGTTGACATAATGCAGGTCACATGGTATTATATACAAGTCGACGCG
>CAKQHU010000102.1 GCA_934234275.1 uncultured Phascolarctobacterium sp. | reverse complement strand
ATAAGATGGTTTATCCTGAGCTGGCTAAAGAGCTGGAAGACCGCATTGCCGGCAACTCCATGGTTAACCTGACTGCTCTGGAAGCGATCTTCAAGGATACTGTTAAAAACGCTACCCGCGAAGCAAGCGGTGATATTATCCAAGTTCTGGCTGCACAGCTGCCTGAACTGGTTGGCGGCAGTGCTGACCTTGGTCCTTCCAATAAAACTATCATGAAAACCGGCGGTTACTTCTCCAAGCTGGACAGAACCGGCCGCAACATTCACTTTGGCGTTCGTGAGCACGCTATGGGTACCGTTCTGAACGGTATTTCCCTGCATGGCGGCTTTATTCCCTTCGGCGGCACCTTCCTGGTATTCGCTGACTTCCTGCGTCCTACCATCCGTATGGCAGCACTCATGGGCATTCAGTCCGTATTCGTGCTGACCCATGACAGCATTGCACTGGGCGAAGACGGTCCTACTCATCAGCCGATTGAAACTACTATGGCTTTGCGACTGATTCCGAACGTAAGCGTTATCCGTCCGGCTGACGCTCTGGAAACTGCTACCGCATGGCAACAGGCTTGCCTGAACAAGCATAAACCGACCTGCCTGCTGCTGAGCCGTCAAAAACTGACTGTACTGCATGACTATGCAGCAACCATCCATGAAAACGCTCATAAAGGCGCTTATGTACTGAGCCCGGCTAAGAACGAGGCTAAGGCTGTTCTGATCGGTACTGGCAGTGAAGTACATCTGGCACTGGCTGCACAAGCTAAGCTGGCAGAAGAGGGTATTGACGTTAGTGTTGTATCTATGCCTTGCTGGGATGCTTTTGATGCTCAAAGCGATGAGTACAAGGAAAGCGTTCTGCCTGCAGGTGTAACCAAGTTTGCTGTTGAAGCAGGCGTTCCTTACGGCTGGAGCCGTTACACCGGCACTGAAAAGAATGTTCTGGGCATTACTACCTTCGGCGCTTCCGCACCCGGCGATGTAATGATGGAAAAATACGGCTTTACTGTTGAAAACCTGGTTGCAAAGGTTAAAGCAGCGCTGTAAGTTTAATTTAAAACTGAGCTTAAAGACCACTCTGCGGAGTGGTCTTTTTGTGTTGCATATAAGGAGTTGATTTCGCTGTTTGGCCTGCCTTGTTCAGATACAGCGAGTGAAAAAACAGAATCTTATCATATACATTTTTAGTACTTTTTTTTTATACATTTTATGCATACGGATTGTATAAAATGTGTTATAATAAGAAGATAATAATGTATAACTGTCTTCATTACGCTGTCGCGCTTTTGTTGGCACGTAAGTGAGCAGGAGGTGCCGGATATGGAAGAAAAAAATATAAAGGACACTATCAGGGCCAAGGCTGCAGAAGCCGCTGAAGCTGCTGCCGAAGCAGCGGAAACACAGGACAAGGAAGAGTATGGCGATATACGTATTGCCGACGAGGTTATCTGTATCGTTGCCAGTCTGGCGGCGCAGGAGGTACCGGGCGTTGTCGGCATGAGTGGTGGCCTGACAGATGGCATTAACCGCTTCTTGGGCAAGGAGAACGCTTCTAAGGGCGTACATTTGCATTTTGAAGGCAAGATGGTAAATGCCAGTGTGTATATTGTTATCGAATACGGCTGCTGCATTCCTGAGATTGCTTTGGAGGTACAGGAAAAGGTTAAAGATGCCATTGAGGCTATGACCGGTTACGAGGTGCAGTTTGTTGACGTCAATGTCGAAGGCGTGGCCAAAAGGCGTGAAAGTGAGCTGGAAAAGGAAAGCTCATCTGATGTTGATATGGCAGAGATTTTGCAGGCGCAGGCTAAGCGTGCGGAAGCAACGGAGGCCAATTCCTTTGAGCAGCAGCTGGTTAATCTCCATGATAACCATGATTTTGAGCTGCCGCCGGAGGAAGACATGGATGAAAAGCATAGGAAGTTTTTAGAGGAGGATTAACTGTTATGGGTATTGCGGATAGAATTATCCTGACGCTGTATACGATATTGATGACGGTAGCTTCAGTGCTGACGCTGCTGTGCAGCCTGGGCGTTTTCTCTGATACCGGTATGGTGGCTTTTATCAGCCATATTCCGGGAAACTGGGTTTATGCTGTCGGCGGCGTGATTATGCTGCTGGTGAGCGTACGCCTGCTGATTACCGGCCTGGGACTGACGGGCGTAAGCTCGCTGAAACTGAGTGACAGCGATAAGGGCAAGGTGCTTGTAGGCAAGGGCGCCTTGGAGGATTACATTGCCGTTCTGTCGCAGGAAATTTACGGCATCCATCATGTAAAGGTTATTGTTAAGCTGGAGGATCAATGCATTGATGTACGCATTAATGCTTCGATTGAACCCGGCATAAATATTCCGGAAACCTCCGGTGAGATTAAGACTAACGTCCGTGAAACCATCAAAAAGGTTACCGGCATTGAGGTTAAGGAAATAGAGCTGTTCTTCAAACAGATTAAAGCAAAGGAAGAATAGGAGGCAGAAGCTATGTTTAACGATATTCTTAATGATATCTGGAATAATTATCGCGGCCGTCTGCTTTGCTCGGTGTTTGGCCTGTTTATCGGCGTGGTTGTGCTGTGGCTGGGATTTTTTCAGGCACTGTTTCTGATGATCTGCATCGGCTTGGGCTTTTTTATCGGCAATAAGCTGGATAAGAAAGAGGATTTGCTGGAGTGGTTGGATAGGTTGTTACCTCCAGGATATCATAGGTAACGGCGGTGGCGGCAAAAGATAAGGTATCATCTGTTTCACAAGGACTCCTAGGAGTACGCGGCAGTACGCCGTCGTCGCCCTTGCTTCACATCTGATACCTTCTATTTCGCCTTAAATTAATATGTAATGACGAAAGATAAGGCACCATCTGCCTAATCTGAATCCATCATCATACAAGATATTTATTAAAATTTTTTATACAAGGAGAGTGTGCAAATGATTCGTAGACTTGCAAGAGAGGTTGCCTTACAGGCGTTATTCCAAATAGACTTTACCGGTAATGAGGTAGAACAGGCTGTTGACGCAGCTTTAGATGAGCATGAAGAGCTGCATCCAGAGGCTGCGGTAGACAAGGCTTTGGACCAGCATAAGGAGTTGGGCGCAGCAAGTGCCAGAAACTATGTTAAGAAGTATTCCATGGTGCTTGTTAACGGCGTTGTAGAAAACAAAGAGGCTATTGATGCAACTTTGAACAGCTGTGCAACCGACTGGACTGTAGAGCGCATGCCTGCTACCGACAGAAATATCCTGCGCGTAGCAGTTTTTGAAATGCGCCATGAAAAGCCTGCCCTGGCTGCAGGTGTTGCTATCAATGAGGCAGTGGAGATTGCCAAGGCTTATGGTACCGAAGAATCTCCACGCTTTATCAACGGTGTTTTAGGTAAGCTGGCAAGAAAATGAGCCAGAAGGTTTATTTAGGCATTGATACCAGCTGTTACACTACTTCTGCCGCTCTTTTGGCGGAGGATGGCAGCCTGCTGGCCGAGGCAAGACAGATTTTAAGCGTGAAGCCGGGACGCTGCGGCCTGCAGCAGTCCGAGATGGTTTTTCAGCATACACGCAATCTGCCGCGCCTGGTGGAGGAGGTCTTTGCCGATAAGGATTGTACTTTGGCGGCGATTGGTGTCAGCGGTTATCCGCGTCCGCTCGCGGACTCTTATATGCCGGCGTTTCTTGCCGGCATGAGCGTTGCTCGCAGCCTGGCAGCTGCCTATAAGGTGCCGCTGGAGGTTATCAGCCATCAGGAGAATCACTTGGAGGCCGGTCTTTGGTCGGCAGGCGGACCACAGGCGGAGCGTTTTTTGCTGCTGCATGCCAGCGGCGGCACTACCGATTTGCTGCTGTGCGAACGCCGTGAGGATAGCTGTTACAACATGACGCAGGTTGGCGGCAGTCTTGATTTGCATGCCGGTCAGTTTGTGGACCGCATTGGTGTGGCGCTGGGACTGCAGTTTCCGACAGGTCCGGCGCTGGAGCAGCTTGCAGAACAGGCGGAAGCGCCGTTGGAGCTGCCGGTGTCCGTGCGTAAGCTGGATGTGAGCTTATCGGGACCTGCAACTGCCGCTATGCGCAAACTGGAGGCGGGGGCAGATGCTGCTTCTCTGGCCTTGGGCGTGGAGTATACGCTGGCGGAAACCTTTGCCCGTCTGCTGCGTAATGGTGCAGCGGCATATGGTGTGCGTGATGTGATTTTGGTTGGCGGCGTAGGTTCCAACAAGTACATCCGCAAGCATGTTGAAGAAAAGCTGGCGAAGCGCCGTGTGCGCCTGTGGGTGCCGGAAGGACGCTTCAGCTGTGATAATGCCAGTGGCTGTGCCGCTGTTGCCTGGAGATTACATAAGGAAAATGACTGAAGCTGTTTATTCGGTAAGCGAAATAAATAATTTCATAAAGCATATACTGGAGCAGGAGCCGGAGCTGCGTAATCTGCAGGTTGTCGGTGAAATCTCTAATTTTAAGCGATATCCTTCAGGTCATTGCTATTTTACTTTGAAGGATGCCGGTGCGGTGCTCAAATGCGTAATGTTCCGCAGTAAGGCTGTTAGTCTGCGCTTTCAGCCGCAGAACGGCGATACTGTTGTTGCCGTAGGGCGCTTGGCAGTCTATGAACGCGACGGCGTTTATCAGTTGTATACCGATTTACTGCTGCAGCAGGGCGTGGGCGATTTGATGCAGGCTTACGAAAAGCTGAAGCAGAAGCTGGAGCGTGCCGGCCTGTTTGCGCCTGAGCGTAAACAGCAGCTGCCGCTGCATCCGCGTACCGTAGGAATTATTACCTCTCCTGCAGGTGCCGCCGTGCGTGACATCATAACAGTGTCACGAAGGAGAAATCAGGGCATAAAGCTTTTGCTTTATCCTGTCAAGGTGCAGGGTGAGGGCGCTGCGGCGGAAATTGCTGCAGCGATTGAATTCTTTAACCGTAAAAAACTGGCCGATGTTCTGATAGTAGGACGTGGCGGCGGTTCTATCGAGGATTTGTGGGCCTTTAACGAAGAAATTACCGTAAGAGCGGTGGCTGCCTCCAAAATTCCTGTAGTCAGTGCCGTAGGTCATGAAACAGATTTTACGCTGTGCGATTTTGCTGCCGACGTGAGGGCTGCGACACCGTCGCAGGCCGCGGAGCTGGT
>CAKQHU010000101.1 GCA_934234275.1 uncultured Phascolarctobacterium sp. | reverse complement strand
TTTTCCAGAGTCCAGATAGCAAATTTTTCTGCATCGTCAACAGGCATGTTAACCATGATGTAGAAAGCGCCCTTCGGGTCGGAAGCCTTTACGCCGGGGAGCTTCTTCAAAGCTGCAACGATGGTATCGCGGCGTTTTTTGTATTCCTTGTTAACCTCTTCCAGATAGCTTGCCGGAGTGGTGTACAGAGCTGCTGCACCAACCTGCTCCAGAATCGGGCTGCACAGACGAGCCTGGCAACATTTGATAACCTGCTTGCTGAGCTCTTTGTTTTTGCTGATGATGCAGCCGATGCGCGCACCGCAGGCGCTGTAGCGTTTGGAAACGGAATCGATGATAATCAGGTTGTCATCCAGCTCGGGCATGGTGCCGAAGCTGCGATATGCACCGTCATAAACGAATTCACGGTATACCTCGTCAGCGATTAAAGCCAGGTTGTGCTTGCGCACGATGCGGGAAATCATGTCCTGCTCTGCTTCGGTATAAACTACGCCGGTAGGATTGCCGGGGTTGGTCAGCAGAATTGCTTTGGTTTTCGGAGTGATGTGCTTTTCGATTTCCTCTTCGCTTGGCAGGTGGTAGCCGTTTTCTACGCTGCTAGGAACAGCGTTGATTTTAGCGCCGAACTCCTTGCAGAAGGTGGTGTAGTTAGCGTAGAAGGGTTCGAAAACCATGATTTCGTCGCCGGGGTCGCACAGAGCCATAACTGCGAAAATCAGGGCCTCGCTGCCGCCGTTGGTAACGAAAATATCTTCAATAGCATAATCCATGCCTTTTTCTGCATAATATTTCTGTACAGCTTTTAAGAGGAACATTTCGCCTTTAGAATTACTGTAGGCGATTACCGGTGCCTGGAATTCACGCACACTGTCCATGAATTGTGACGGAGTGGCAATATCAGGCTGGCCGATGTTCAGATGATAAACCTTTTTACCTGCAGCCTTGGCTGCGTCAGCATACGGGGACAGCTTTCTGATAGGAGATGCTGTCAGGCTTTGAATACGTTGAGAAAGTATCATGAAAAAAACTCCTTGCTGTTATATTTTTGTTTGGGGCAGATGTAACTGCTTTGTCTATTATAGCACAGATTTTGCCGAGATTGTATATAGTAAAATATTAATACTGTATACATTTGACTTTTTGACGCAAGCACTTTTTGAAGAAACAGTTTAGCAAATGGTTGTCGTTCGCAGAATGCTTTTGCATAAATATTAAAAAAATGTTATAATAAGGACGTTATTTTTAATTTTTTGAAGGAGTGATTGTCCCCTATGCAAACAACGCAAGCAAAAAATCAGACCGGCGGCATTCTCGGCCTGATTGAACGCGTCGGCAACAAAATCCCCGATATCACGATTTTGTTCATCGGTGCGTTTATCATCTGCTGCATTATGTCAGCAATTCTTTCGACGATGCACTTTGGTTATGTGCATCCTACTACCGGTAAGGAAATCGTAGTCAACAATATGTTGAGCGGCAAAAATCTTGTCGACCTGTTAAGCAAGATGGTTACCAACTATTCCGGCTTCCCTCCGCTGGGCATGGTAATTGTTGCTACCCTGGGTATCGGTATTGCTGACGGCTCCGGCTACATCAATACTGCGCTGAAAAAAATTCTGGCTGTTACGCCTAAGTTTTTGATTACCCCGATTATTATTCTCGTCGGCATGCTGAGCCATCTCGGCCCCGATACCGGCTATGTAATCATCATCCCGGTTGCGGCCTACATGTATTATGCGAGCGGCAAGCATCCGCTGGCAGGTATCGGTGCATCCTTCGCAGGTATTGCCGGTGCCTTCGCTGCCAACTATACTCCGTCCGCGATTGACCCGGTTATTCAGGGCTTCACCCAGAGTGCTGCGCAGATTATCGACCCGTCCTATCAGGTTAACGTACTGTGCAACTATTTCTACGCCTTCGGTGCTACCTTCCTCGTAATCCCCAGCTGCTGGTGGGTGACGGAAAAGGTTGTAGAGCCTTGGCTGTGGAAAAACTGCCCGCTCGATGACGATATCGAGGTAGGCGAGGATGGCAACACCGCCGTAACTCCCAAAGAAAACCGTGCCTTCTATGCTGCTACCGGACTTTTGATTGTGATGGTTGCGCTGCTCGTTTACCTGCTGCTGCCTGCCGATTCCATCTTCCGCGATGATAAGGGTATGCTGGCAAGCTTCAAGGCGCCGATTATGCAGTCCATCGTTTCCCTGCTGTTTGTTTTCACCGGCGCTGTCGGCCTGACCTACGGCGTAATGGTAGAAAAATTCAAATCCCCGAAGGACGTAACCACTGCGATGGAGGATATCACCAAAACTCTGGTGCAGCTGATTGTATTCTACTTCTTCGCTGCGCAGTTCCTCTATGCCTTCGGTGCTTCCAACATGGGCGCGCTGATTGCGATTGCCGGCGCTGAGTTCCTGAAGTCCCTGGCACTGCCGCCGCAGGTAACTATTTTCGGCATTATTATCTTCGTTGCGATGCTGAACCTGATTATTACTTCTGCTTCCGCTAAGTGGGCAATTCTGGCACCTATCTTCGTGCCGATGCTGATGGCTGTAGGTATTGCGCCGGAGCTGACTCAGGTTGCCTTCCGCGTTAGTGACTCTGCGGTTAACGTTGTAACCCCGATGTTCGCGTTCTACCCGCTGATTATCCTCTACTGCCAGAAGTATGTGAAGAGCGCCGGTATCGGTACGCTGAGCTCCCTGATGCTGCCGTATACTATTACGTTGCTCGTCACTCTGACTATTATGCTGTATGTTTTCTGGTTCCTTGATATACCGTTGGGATTGCAGGCGGATTATGTGTACCCCAGACGTATAATGTAATACTTAAAGACGAACGATAAGGGCGCATCTGCTGTGGAAAGTTTCCTCGACGTACTAGAAGTACGCCGTCGTCAACTTCCCTTCGCATCTGCAACCCTTCTCGCTCGTCTTGGTGATGAGAGGTGATAAGGGCGCAGCTGCTTTATTTCACTGTAATATTATTTCAGAGATGATATAATGAAGATAGCCTCTCTTGTCCTACGGGCAATTCACCTTGCCTCCCATCAAAGGGGAGGTGGCTGCGAGCATAGCGAGCAGACGGAAGGGTGTTATATGTATTTATGAAAGAAGGTCTTTAAAAATGTCTTTGCAAGAACGTTTGACTGAACGCTTTTTACGTTACGCTGCCGTACCATCCCAAAGTAAGGAGGGCTGTGCTGTTGTCCCCAGTACTCCCGGCCAATGGGATATGGCTAAGCTGCTGAAGGAGGATTTGGCTGAGCTTGGTCTGGTAGATCTGGAAATCAGCGAATTCTGCGTGCTGACCGGCCGTCTGCCGGCTAACCTGCCCGCAGGCCACGCTCCCGTGCCGAATGTAGGCTGGGTTGCGCATATGGATACCGTTGACGTAAACCTTTCTCCCGAGGTACATCCGCAGATTGTGAAAAACTATCAGGGCGGCGATGTACTGCTGAACGCTGAAAAGCAAATCTATATTAAGGTAAGCGAGCATCCCGAGCTGAACAAATATATCGGCAGCGACCTTATCACCACCGACGGCACCTCCGTACTGGGCGCAGATAACAAGGCTGCTGTTGCCAACCTGATGGTTGCACTGGAAACCATTATCAAGGAAAACCGTCCGCACGGCGAAATTTATGTAGCCTTTGTTCCGGATGAAGAGGTTGGCCTTTGCGGTGCCAAGAAGATGGACTTCAGCAAGTTCCCGGTTGAATTTGCATATACCATTGACTGCTGCGAGCTGGGCGAGGTTGTTTACCAAACCTTTAACGCAGGCAGCGCACATATCAAAATCAAGGGCGTAACCGCACATCCGATGTCCGCTAAGAATACTCTTGTTAACCCGGCGCTGGTTGCCGTAGATATTATCAACTGCTTCGACAGAATGCAGACTCCGGAGCACACCGAGGGCACCGAAGGCTTTATCTGGGTACAGGCTATCAATTCTAATGCTGCGGAAGCAACTTTGGATATCAAAATACGCGACCATAACAAAAAGATGTATGAAGCACGCAAGGAGTTCATCCGTCATGCTGTGGAATATGTACAGGCCAAGAATCCGAAGGCCGGCATTGAGCTGAACATTACCGACGTTTACGGCAATATTGCCGATGCGCTGAACGATGACAACAGAAAATGCGTTGAGTACATTTTCGAGGCGATGAAGGAGCTGGATATCGAGCCGAAGGATATCGCTATGCGCGGCGGCACCGACGGTTCCTTTATTTCCACCAAGGGCATCCCGACGCCGAACTATTTCACCGGCGCGCTCAACTTCCACTCCAACTGCGAATTTATGCCGATGGCTGCAGTGGAAAAATCCTGCCTGATGACTTTGAAGCTGGTTGAGCTGATTACCAAATAAAAAATGCTTGACAAATGCGTCGCTTTCCTGTAAAATCTTACTTGTTTCCGACGCAAATGCGTGCGAAGCCTTTTGGGGGCGTAGCTCAGCTGGGAGAGCACCTGCCTTGCAAGCAGGGGGTCAGGAGTTCGATTCTCCTCGTCTCCACCAATCGTTAATTAGCGGTCTTACTTTGGTAAGACCGCTTTTTTGTGCGCAAAAAAGACGCCCATGATATGAGCGTCTGCGTAAATTGTTTAATTGCTCAGCAACCTTCGTTTTCTTCCCATTCCTCGCTGTTTTCGTTGATGTACCATTTGCCGTTGATATAGATATTTTCTTCGATAGTACGCGGACCCCAGATAACGCTGCCTTCGGGGCCGTAGTCTTCGCCATCGTCGGGGCAGGTGTCATCGTAGGTGATCAGGGGAACGTAATCATCGGAGCTGTCTGCTTCTAGATTATTCATATTATTATTGTATTGCTGTTCTTCCTCTTGCGGATGCAGCATCCTATTGTATTTATACAAAAGCTTTGCGGCATAGACAACGGCAGCAAGCAATACTCCCTCCTTCGGCAGTTCAAAGAGAACTAAGATAAAAGCCAGAACGGCTAAAACTACGCTGTGGAAGAAGCTTTCTTGTTCATCCAGCTCTTTCATTCTATGTAAAAGATAAATAATCAGCAGTGTTAAGGGCAGCAGCACAAGAAAATAGCCTAATGATGTATGCGTAAAAATTAAAATAACGAGCGTTAAAAGGAGCATTAAAG
>CAKQHU010000100.1 GCA_934234275.1 uncultured Phascolarctobacterium sp. | reverse complement strand
TGGCAGAATTTGCTCAATCTCTTATTCTTTCTGCTATGGCAGGTATAATCAGCTATTATATTTGCAAATGGTTAGACCGAAAATAGCGCACAGTCAGCTTAAAATGAAAAACCCCGAGGCGCAATCCCGGGGCTTTTCTTTTTGCGTGCGAACTATGACATTTGCACAATCTCTTGTCGAGTTAACTATAGCGCAATTATATTGCTTTGTCAAATTTTATTTAATGTTGTAGAAAACCTTCATGCCGTTATATTTTGCAGCCTTGCCCAGATCCTCTTCGATGCGCAGCAGCTGGTTGTATTTGGCAACACGGTCGGTACGTGCCGGAGCACCGGTCTTAATCTGACCTGCGTTTACAGCAACAGCAATGTCTGCCAGAGTGGTGTCTTCGGTTTCACCGCTGCGGTGAGAAATGATGCAGGTGTAGCCTGCGCGTTTAGCGGTTTCGATAGCATTGAAGGTTTCGGTCAGGGTACCGATTTGGTTTACCTTAATCAGAATAGCGTTAGCTACGCCCTTTTCAATGCCCTGAACCAGACGCTCTTCGTTGGTAACAAACAGGTCGTCGCCAACCAGCTGAACCTTTTTGCCCAGCTTTTTGGTGAGCTTCTTCCAGCCGTCCCAGTCATCCTCTGCCATACCGTCTTCGATGGAGATAATAGGATATTTCTCGCACAGGCCAGCCAGATAATCAACCATTTCTTCGCTGGTCATTTCTACGCCTTCGCCGGTCATTTTGTATTTGCCGTCTACATAGAATTCGCTGGAAGCAACGTCCATTGCCATAACGATGTCTTTACCGGGTTTGTAGCCTGCACGCTCGGTTGCTTCGAGAATAACCTCGATTGCATCTGCGTTGCATTTCAGGTTCGGTGCAAAACCGCCTTCGTCACCCAGAGCAGTGCTCAGGCCTTTTTCCTTCAGCAGAGCCTTCAGGTTATGATAAATTTCAGCGTTCATGCGCAGTGCTTCGCTGAAGGATTTAGCGCCTACAGGCATAATCATGAATTCCTGGATATCAACGTTGTTGTCAGCATGCTCGCCGCCGTTTAAGATGTTCATCATCGGAACAGGCAGCTCTTTGGCAGCAACACCGCCTAAGTACAGGTACAGCGGCAGGCCTACGGAAGCAGCGGCAGCCTTAGCTACAGCCATGGAAACACCGAGGATAGCGTTAGCGCCGAGGCGGCCTTTGTTCGGAGTGCCGTCCAAACGAACCAGCAGCTCATCAATTTCGGTTTGGCGGGTTGCGTCCAAGCCGATAATTGCTTCGGCAATAATGTCGTTAACATTATCAACTGCTTTGGTAACGCCCTTGCCCAGGTAACGCTCTTTGTCGCCGTCACGCAGCTCTACAGCCTCGTGTACGCCGGTAGATGCGCCGGAAGGAACAGCAGCGCGTCCCATAGCGCCGTCTTCCAGGCATACTTCAACTTCTACGGTCGGATTGCCGCGGGAATCCAGAATCTCGCGAGCGTAAACTTCAGTAATCATTGCCATTTTTTATCACCTCATGATTAGTCTATCAAAGTTTTACCTGTCATTACGGCAGGCTGTTTAATATTAAGCAGCTGCAGCAGCGTCGGTGCAATATCGGCCAAAATGCCGTTATGCAGCTTGTGCTGCTCTTCGCTTACTAAAATAAACGGTACAGGGTTAGTGGTATGCGCGGTATTCGGAGAACCGTCGCTTTCGGCCATCTTCTCCAGATTGCCGTGGTCTGCGGTAATGCACACGCTGCCGCCAAGGGACAGCACCTTGTGCACAATGCGTCCGGCACAGTCATCCACCTTTTCCATTGCAGTAATCGCTGCGCTGAGCACACCGGTATGACCAACCATATCCGGGTTAGCAAAGTTCAGGATAATGGCATCGAATTTGTCCTTATCCAGCTCTGCCAGCAGTGCCTGCGTAACCTCTTCGGCGCTCATCTCCGGCTGCAAATCGTAGGTTGCAACCTTCGGCGAAGGAATCAGAATACGCTCCTCATTAGCATTCGGAGCTTCCACACCACCGTTGAAGAAGAAGGTTACATGCGCATATTTTTCGGTTTCCGCAATGCGCAGCTGGTGCAGTCCATGCTGTGCCAGCACCTCGCCAAGGGTATCCTTAATCTCCTCCGGAGGAAAGGCTACCGGTGCGGTAATAGTTGCATCATACTGCGTCATGCACACATAATTTACAGGACGTGCACCCTCGGGACGTGCAAAATACGGGAAGTCCTCATCATACAGCGCACGGGTAATTTCACGCGCTCTGTCAGGACGGAAGTTGAAGAAAATCACACCGTCACCGGCAGTGATTTTGCCATCTACGCCGTCAACAGTGAAGGGCTCAACAAACTCATCCGTTACGCCTGCAGCATAGGATACCTCTACGCCGGCAGCAGCGCTCTCGGCCTTGCCGCCCTCGCCCAGCACCAATGCTTTATAGGCACGCTCCACGCGCTCCCAGCGCTTGTCGCGGTCCATTGCATAATAGCGTCCGCTAACGGTAGCAATCTTGCCTACGCCAATCTGCGCCATACCCTCTTCCAGCTCCCGGATATATTCCAGTGCTGTTTTCGGACCGACATCACGACCGTCGAGGAAGGCATGCACATAAACCTTGGTCAGGCCTTTAACCTTCGCCATGCAGATAAGTGCCAGAAGATGCTCAATGTGGCTATGGACGCCGCCGTCGGATAACAATCCCAGAAGATGCAGCGCCTTGTCTGCCTGCTTCGTTTCGTCCATTACCCTGCTAAGCTCTTTGTTCTTATACAAATCGCCATCCTCAATCGCCTTGTCAATGCGTGTCAGGCTCTGGTAGATAATGCGGCCTGCACCGATATTCAGGTGACCGACCTCGGAATTGCCGATCTGGCCTGCAGGCAGACCGACAGCCTTGCCACTGGCTTCCAAGGTTGTATGAGGATAATTTGCAAAATAACTGTCCAGGTTAGGAGTTTTTGCCATCGCCGCAGCGTTGGTTTTGTCTGCGGGAGCAATGCCCCAACCATCAAGAATCATTAGTAAAACTGGTTTTTTCATTATCAAATTCCTAAAGACGAAGGAGAAAGCAACAGGTGCTTTCTCCGAGGTCTAATTAAAAGCTTCTTACAATTGCAGCAAAAGTATCAGCCTTCAGGCTTGCGCCGCCGACCAACACACCGTCAATGCCGCTGAGGTTGAAGGAAGCAGCGTTCTTTTCATTAACACTGCCGCCGTAAAGAATACGAACCTTACGGGCAATATCAGGTGTAAAGATTTTGCCAATTTTTTCACGAATCAGAGTGCATACTTCCAAAGCATCCTCCGGAGTAGCAGCCTTACCGCTGCCAATAGCCCAGATAGGCTCATAAGCAACAACAAGGTTTTCTGCATCCTCTGCAGTGATTACACGCAGAGCACTCTTCAGCTGCATGTTGATTTTGCGGGCAGTTTTGCCTGCTTCACGCTCAGCCAGGTTTTCACCAACGCACAGCAGCGGCTTCAGGCCATTGCGGTAAGCAGCAATAATCTTGCTGGCAACAATTTTTTCGTTCTCACCGAAAATAGTACGGCGTTCGCTGTGACCAACGAGAACATATTCAGCGCAGATGTCAGCAATCATCGCACCGGAAACAGCGCCGGTGAAGGCACCCTTGTCTTCCCAATGCAGATCCTGTGCACCGTAGCCTACATGCTTGCCGTCAATAGCATCTGCAACAGTTTCCAATGCAGTGAACGGCGGGAAAATAACAACCTCGTTCAAGGTACCGTTAGTTTCCATAACAATTTCTTCAGCAAGGTCTACAGCCTCGCTTACGGTTTTGTGCATCTTCCAGTTGCCGGCAATCATTTTACGACGCAGGTCATCAAGTGCAGCAACGCCGGGCAGTACCTTGCCTTCCAGATATTCCAGAGAAGCACCGCCGCCGGTGGAAATGTGGGTAATGCGTTTAGCCAGACCCAGCTTTTCGATAGCAGCAACGCTGTCGCCGCCGCCGACAATGCTGGTAGCACGGCTCTTAGCTACAGCCTTAGCTACAGCCTCGGTACCCTTGCAGAAGGCATCCATTTCAAAAACGCCCATCGGTCCGTTCCAGACAATCATCTTAGCGTCAGCCAGAGCTTCCGCATAAGCCTTGCTGGTTTCCGCACCGATATCCAGAGCCATGTAAGCCTGATTCAGGTTTTTCACCTTTTCGGTTACATGCTCAGCGTCGGGAGCAAATGCAGCAGCCATTACCAGATCGGTAGGCAGCAGCATATTTACTTTATTTTTCTTAGCCTTAGCCAGAAGCTCTTTAGCCAAATCCAGCTTATCTTCTTCTACCAGGGACTTGCCCATTTTGTAGCCCTGTGCAGCCAGGAAGGTGTTGGCCATACCGCCGCCGATAAGCAGGGTATCAACCTTATCGAGCAGGTTGCTGATAACGCCGATTTTGTCGCTTACCTTAGCGCCGCCGATAATAGCAACGTAAGGATGCAGCGGGTTGGTTACAGCCTGACCTACATACTGGATTTCCTTTTCCAGCAGGAAGCCTGCAGCAGCGGGCAAGAAGTGGGTTACGCCTTCTACAGAAGCGTGAGCGCGGTGAGATACACCGAAGCCGTCGTTGACATACAGGTCTGCCAAAGAAGCCAGCTTCTCGGCAAAGTCCATATCGTTCTTTTCTTCTTCCTTATGGAAACGCAGGTTTTCCAACAGCAGGATGTGGCCCGGTTTCAGCTTGCTTGCAGCAGCCTGTGCAGCTTCGCCTACGCAGTCCGGAGCAAACAGAATCTTTTTGCCCAGCAGCTTGCCCAAATGCTTGGCTACGGGAGCCAAAGACAATTCCGGTTTAACCTGTCCTTTAGGACGGCCGAGATGTGCCATCAAAATAACAGCAGCCTTTTGCTCCAACAGATATTGAATGGTCGGCAGAGATGCGGTAATACGGGTATCATCGGTAATCTCGCCTTTATCATTCAAAGGAACGTTAAAATCTACGCGTACCAGTACCTTTTTACCGGCAACGTCTAAATCACGTACAGTTTTTTTATCCACGGATAAGAATCTCCTTTATTACAGACCTTTTTTAGCAATATATGCAGCCAGGTCAACTACGCGGTTGGAATAACCCCATTCATTGTCGTACCAGCTTACAACCTTAGCCATACGCGGGCCAACCATCATGGTGGACAG